>CANHEE010000053.1 GCA_947459655.1 Lewinellaceae bacterium | reverse complement strand
ACTGAGTACCCGCCTTCATAGCGAAGGTTTGTTGAATTGAATTCGCCTTCTTCAACGCCATAGTAAAAAGTCCTTACTCCCGATGATTCAACACGCAGTGGAAGTGTTTTACGGGTAAAAACAATCCCACCGGGGCAGGTCAGGTTGGCGAAAATATTGAAGGATTTTTTTATTTCATCATCATTACCATATATATCCAGGTGATCAGCATCCATACTGGTCACTACGGCAATTTCAGGGCGAAGATGCAAAAAGGAACGGTCAAACTCATCTGCCTCCACGACAACCCATTCACCGCTTCCCTTTAGGTAATTTGATTTGAAATTTTCAGCAATGCCACCCAGAAATGCAGTGTTATCAAGTCCTCCCACGTGAAGAAGATGCGCTGTCAAGGAACTGGTAGTTGTCTTTCCATGTGTCCCCCCAATGGCGACGGTTCTTTTGTTTCGGGAAATCAGACCAAGCACTTCTGCACGCTTCATGACCGGAATATTGAGACTTCTGAGGTAATCGAGTTCCTCCAGCACCTTTATCGCAGGCGTCCAAACAACCAAATCAATACCCTCCGGAAGACTGCCCGGATGATCGACATAATGAATCTTCATTCCCTCCGCTTCGAGCGCATGAGTCAGTTCCGTTGGGGTCTTGTCGTATCCATGCACTTCGATTCCGCAATCAAGAAAATACCTTGCAATGGCCGACATGCCAATACCGCCTATCCCTGCAAAATACACCCTACGAATATCTGAAAGGTAAAGTTGATTTGCTGCGTCCATAAATGTAAGGAATTCATAATTTGTCCTGTGGCAAAAATAATCACAAAAGAAACAATACGCAAACTTTCAAATAACAAATCAGAGGAGGTCAGGCATTTTTACATATTTATAAAAAAATAATAAATCTTTCAATTTCGGTACACTTATTGCTACTAAACATAGTATAATTTTTTTTAATATTATCATCACAAAAACTAAACACAAATGAAAAAATTACTAACCACTGGATTGGCATTGTGCTTGCTGTACGCACCTACGCAATCTCAAACTCGCGCAAAAGCAAAAGATAAATTTGAAATCCCGACGGCTCATCAGAAATGGGAAATGGGTATAATGTTGGGCGGAGCCCAGTATCGCGGTGACCTGAACTACATGGGCACCAAAGAAATTAACGCTGGAATTGGTGCGTCACTCCGCTATCACTTAAACGACAACTTTGCTCTGCGAACCAGTTTTCTGAGCTCAAAAATTACCGGAGATGATCTCAACTCCAAAACAAACGCATTAAGAAATTTCAATTTTTCTGCAAGGGTAAGGGAGCTGTCAATACTTGGTGAATTTGATTTAACAGGTAAAAGACGCTTTGCCAACAACCGTTTCAAGAAAACTTTTTCCCCTTATCTTTTTGGTGGAATAGCCTTATCAAATATTCTGCCCGAAACCAATTTCTTTCTGGGTGCAAACAACGACCCCGAGATGATACAAAAAGATAAAACCACCAATATTAATGGTGCACTCTTTTGCCTCCCGGTGGGTATGGGGTTGAAATACGACATAAGCAAGGACTGGACCCTTAATCTAGAGGCTGGCTATCGGTTCACTTACAGCGATTATTTGGATGGTGTCAGCATGTCCGGAGATCCACTCAACAAAGATGGATACGGTTTTGCTGGTGTAATGCTTGCCTACCGCATTCCGGTCGTCACAGACAGCGACGGCGACGGCATTAAAGACCCATTCGACAAATGCCCTAATGTTAAGGGACCCAAAAGAACAAACGGCTGTCCTGACAAGGATGGTGATGGCATCGAAGACAGTAAGGACAAGTGTCCGGACAAAGCAGGAACTCTGTTGACAGAAGGCTGCCCCGACTCAGATGAAGACGGCGTTGAAGATGATATGGACAAATGCCCGACGGAAAAAGGAAAGACACTCACGGGCGGATGTCCGGATAATGATGCAGATGGCATTGCCAATGCAGATGATAAATGTCCGGATGTGGCAGGAGTAACTGAAAATGGTGGTTGTCCTAAAATCGTGGATACTGACCAAGATGGAATTGAAGATAGCAAGGACAAGTGCCCGAATCTCAAAGGTATTACGCAAAACAACGGTTGTCCCGCCGATTCTGATGGAGATGGTGTTTACGATAGCGAAGACAGGTGTCCCGATATTGCAGGTAAAACAGGAGGCTGCCCAACCCTGACTGAAACCGACAAAAAAGTATTGGATTCAGCACTTTATGGCGTGCAGTTCGAAACAGCTTCTGCAACCATAACGGAAAGCTCATTTCCGGTTCTCGACAAAGTAATTGATGTCATGAACCGTTATCCGAACTACACCCTGAAGATAAACGGCCATACAGATGATACCGGAACAGCTGAAGAAAACATCACGCTATCAGAGAATCGTGCAAAATCATGTTATATGTATCTGATCAACAACGGCATTGTACAGGAAAGAATAAGCTATCATGGATATGGAAAAACCATGCCTATTGTAGAGAACAATTCTGAGAAAAACCGGGCAATGAACCGCAGGGTGGAATTTGAATTGTTTGAGAAAAGATAATTTGTCCTACTATGTAGAAATCAGTAAAGGATGAGGCGCTTCTTGTGTCTTGTCCTTTTTTTCTTGCCCAGAGAAATCAAGGTGAATTTACAAGTTTTCCCTGCGGGCTATTTTGAGCACCATTCTTGCAATGTCGCTAGCAGCATCGGGTTTTGCAAGCAGAGCAATGTGGTCCCGGAGTTTGTTCATCCTATCAGGATTGTCAAGTAAGGCAAGTGCCTCAGGCATCATTTCTACTGCAGCATTGTTGTCTTTTACCAGCACAGCTGCATTTTCATTGACCAGTGCCATCGCATTACTGGTCTGATGATCTTCGGCAACGTTCGGAGAGGGCACCAAAACAACAGGCTTCGAAACAAGACAAATCTCTGAAATGGACAATGCTCCTGCCCTGCTGATGACCACGTCCGCAGCAGTGTAGGCATAGTCCATTCGTTCAAGGAAAGCGGTAAGTTTTACATTTTTCATACCAACTATTTCTGAACGCATCAGCTCTTCATGGTAGAGTTTACCGCACTGCCACAGCAACTGCACGTCTTCGCGGTCACGTAGCAATGCTCCGGACTGCAATACGGCTTCGTTCAATGACCTGGCACCCAATGACCCACCTATAAGAACTATGGTTCTTTTATAAGGATCCAAACCATAAAATCTCCTCGCATCTCCAACTGACAAGTTTTGACGCAGTATATCCTCCCTGACCGGATTACCTAGATTGAATATTTTATCTTTAGGGAAAAAGCGTTCCATCCGGTCATATGCCACGCAAATGACTGAAGCCTTTCTTGCAAGGATTTTATTAGTCACACCTGCAAATGAATTTTGCTCCTGAATTAGTCCGGGAACACCCATAGCCATTGCTACGCGGAGTACAGGACCACTTGCGTAACCTCCTACTCCAACAACTACATCGGGCCTAAAGTCAGAAATAATTTTATGTGCTTTGAGAAGACTGGAAATCAGTTTGAAAGGAAAAAAAAGGTTGTTTTTGAGGTTTTTAAAATTCATTTGCCTTTGAAAACCAACCACAGGAAGTCCGACAATTCGATATCCCGCACGGGGAACCCTTTCCATCTCCATTTTACCTTCTGCCCCTACAAACAATATCTCGACAGAGGCATCCATTTTTCTGATGGCATCTGCAATGGCAATCGCGGGGAAAATGTGACCTCCGGTTCCACCGCCTGAAATGATAACCCTCATGCTGACTCGGTATTTGTTTCAGAGACAATTTCCTGCTGATCCTTCTCATGCTGTTTACTCACACTCAGTATAATACCAAGAGCAATGGACATGAACCAGTACGACGTACCACCGCTACTCAGAAATGGAAGCGTAATTCCTCCTACGGGCACGAGATTGACGGCAATAGCCATATTGGCAAGAGCCTGTATGACGATGAGAAGGCAGGAGCCGATGGCCAGCATCGCCCCAAATGTTTTGGTTGTTTTTGTTACCAGTGCTACCGTTCTGAATAGCAAAAACAGGTACAAACCAATGACAAAAAAGCCACCAAAAAGGCCATACTCCTCTAAAATAGTTGCAAAAATGTAATCGGCAAATGATGAAGGCAACATCGTACGCATAATGCTGTTGCCCGGCCCCCTTCCGAAATATTCTCCCCGGGCCATGGCAATTTTTGCCCTAACAGCCTGATAGTCTTCGACTGAGGTATCAAAAAACTGTGAGATCCTGGATATCCAGGTTTCGACCCTAACGCCCAGCTGGGGTATAATATTTCCAAGGAAAATCACCAGCGCCAACAAAGCAACACCTAAGACCAACAAGGCGATGAGGTACTTTATTTCAAGTCTACCAACAAACATCATTGCAAAGCAAACTGCAAATAAAATTAGTGCTGTTGAGAGGTCATGCGGTAAAATGAGACCGCATACAAGCAACACAGGGGCAAGAATGGGAATCATCGCTTCTTTGAAGGACTTAATGATTTCTTGCTTTGAAGATACGGCTCGTGCAGTGTAAATCACCAATGCCAATTTTGCAAGATCTGAAGTTTGAAAACGCAAACCAATAATGGGTATCCGCAACCACCTTTTGGCATCATGCACTCCATATCCGAAAATCAGCGTCAGAATAAGTAGAACTACGGAAACCACGAGAAATGCAGGTGCAATCTGGGAAAAACGCTTGTAGTTGGTGTAGTAGGCAAGAAAAGTGAGAAACCATCCACTCAAGACAATAGCAAGCTGTTTCAGAAGAAAAAGTGTGGTATTGCCCTCCAGTTCTTTGGCAGCTATAAGCGGGCTGGAACTGTATACAGACCACAGTGAGAACAATCCGAAGACAATTACTATCATCCATATAGATTTGTCTCCTTTCAGATTGGCCAGAATTCGATTAACCGCGCTCATTTATCGTTCTTTTCAAGCTCCCAGATTTCTTTTCCGAACATTTTCTGCAGACGGACCAGAGCTTTTGACTGTTCTTTTCCACTTAAATTAGTAAGAACCGCCCCTATTCTGGTTAGCCGACCCTGCTTCTTTTTGTATACAAGGAAGTTGCTTTGTGTTAGTCTGCGAGCAACCCTTTCCACATTAGCTGTTTGGGAAAATGTGCCTACAATTATCGTTTTCGCAGTCTTGCTGATTTTAACCTCGCTTTTCAACTCGACTTTTGCTTCTCCGTTGGCAATGACTGCAGGTACATCCATCTCAAACGTTAGCGTATCTGCAACAGCATTTTCCGAATGCGGGTTCTCAGGCTGCTCATCATCGGCAATGCTTTCAGGGACAGGCCTAACGTTTACCCTGGTCTCTCCTGTCGGAACGATTAGTGCCTCTGCACCGTCAGCAGTCACAGTTCTCTGGTATGTTGCTGCTACAAAAAGTAAAATACACATAAAAACTGAAGCCAGTCCGTAAGCAAATGCCCGCCTGCGAAACCATGATTTCGCCTTGTTCTGGGATTCTTTTTCCGGAGCTCTTGCTTCCCGCTGGACAGGTGCTTGGTTGGCTGAAGACTCTTTTTGCAATTTTTGAAGGGGTCTGCACTGCAGAACAGGCAAACCGTAGGAGTGAAGATTAAAAGCCGAAAACTCAGTCGGATCAAATGCAATTGTTCCAGTCGAATCCAGGAAAAAACACCCTATCCCTGGCAGATGGACTGTTTCTTTTTGCTTGAGCATAGACTTCATGTTGCTCACAAAATTCCAAACAATCGCTCTCCCCTCCTCTACAGAAAGTGCCTCTTTTTTGGCAAGGAGCTCATATAGAGAAGTGTCATTAGAATTTGAATGCTCATTGAATACCAAGACTGAATAAGGGGGGTAGATTTTTCCCGTAGCATATTCTGCAACTGCAGGAGCGTCACTTGCTACAAAGGCACCAAAGCCAGGAAGAACAGCGATGTTGTTCCTGCAGAGCAAATAACACAGGTGCGGGGAAATGTCTATGTTCATGAATGCCTTAAAAAATTGGGGCAATCTATTTAAAAAGCTTTTAATCTGCGCTATTCATCTGAAAACAAGGAGAATAGACATCATTCCTTTTCAAATAGATACAAATGATTTTGTTAAAGCAAAGGTATATTTTTTAATTGAGACAAACAAACTTTTGCTGAATGACAGATTTGAACTGAATAGAAAGGTTTTTTTAAGAAAAAATCAGGAAAAATTTGAGAAAAAAAGTAACCAAAGTGAACTATATTTGTTCCAACTACTTTGCCATTCCGGCACATGATACGTTTCGGATGGAAAATAAGATAAGATTCGAAAAACGTACAAAATTTCAATGGACAAATCAGATTTACTACTCCGCGTAGATTCAGCATTAAATGATATTCGACCCCATCTTTTTATTGATGGCGGAAACGTAGAGGTGGTCGGCATCACTGATGAAATGTGTGTCCAGATCAAATGGATGGGTAACTGCCAGGGCTGTCAAATGAGTACCATGACATTGAAAGCTGGTATCGAGCAGACCCTCAAATCAAAACTTCCGGAAATAAGCGGTGTTGTTGCGGTGAACTAAAAATGGCTGCAACAGTGTAAACTGAAACAGCCATTTCTTATACTTCCAAATCGGAAAATCAGGACAGTTGAGCGTTGATTTTTGCCAAAAGCGCATCTTTTGTAGCTACACCGACATGTTTATCAACCACCTCGCCATTTTTTAGGATAAGAATAGTTGGAATACTTCTAACACCATATTTGGTAGATACATTCGGATTGCTGTCCACATCAACTTTACCAACCAATACTTTCCCTTTCAGTTCCTCTGACAATTGGTCGATGATTGGACCAATCATACGGCAGGGACCGCACCATTCTGCCCAGAAATCTACAACAGTGACGCCCTGATTGTCAATTGCCGTTTCCTGAAAATTTACATCTGTGAATTGAAATGCCATTATAAATAGGTTTTATTTGAATAAAAGATAGGTTCAGAACATACGCTTGCTAATAAGGTTCAAAATTACAAAAGAAAATTTCCGTTCCAAAGTAATTACAATTTTGTTTTCAAAAGCCCTGCTTCAGGGGAGATGATTGAACGCATTATTTGCTGATAGAATTCGCAGAATTAGACTTTACTTTACAGTGGCACTTTAATGTCCTTGTACTTCTTTTTTAGTTCGCTAAGCTGTAACTTTTGTTCTTTTTTCCTCCGTTTTGCCTCATGAAAATTGAATTTGACGATTTCGTATAAGTTAGGATCTTTCTTACGGGATGTTTTTCTGAAAACTTTTTTTGCTTTCTTCAACAATTTCTTGGTGTAACGGAAGAACTTTCGGGCTTCTTTCAGTTGTACTTTTGTTTCAGACTTGCCTGATGTAGGTGCCCCAGGTAGAATTCCTTCCGGGATTTCAGTATTTTGATCGGAATCGAGGGCCTTAAGTGCCGCTGCATCAATTGAAAGTGTATTTGATTTCTTTTTCATAAAACTTCGTTTGAAAAATTGAGTTCATCATACACATTACAAAAATTATACTCGTGACACTATTCCAATGTTAAATTTACCATCATGCCAATAAAATTAACATCAGACGGTTTTCCAGGTGCATCAAGCGCTGCACTCATAGCTCCGCTTGAACATCAAAAGAGTAAAAAATGACTGCAAAAAGAGATATTTTGTGCAATGCTGATTTCCTTACGATGTTTTAAAGGAATTACTGTTCGACGGCAAAACCATTTGTACGCTCTGTCCAGCGCCCTCTTGTAAAATCGGGAAAAGGTTGCGGCATACTTCCGGTTGCGATAGATTGTTCAGAAAGTGGCGTGATAGCCATCCAGGTTGCAGCATCATAAACATCAATACTTGCAGATGCATTTGCTTTGGCACATTCTACAAATTCATGCAGGAGGAAAAAATCCATCCCACCATGACCGGCCCCTCTGGCATCATTTTCATATTTTTTCCAAAGCTGATGATCGTACTTTTCCAGAAATTCTTTGGCAGGCTGCCATTTGTGTTTGTCATTCAGCCCCTCGGTATAGATAGAACTGTTGACATCCATCCAAAGACCCTTTGTTCCCTGCACCCGAAATCCAAGTGAGTATGGTCGGGGAAGATTAGTATCGTGTGTAATAACAATACTTTCTCCGTTTATGGTTTTCAAGACTGACGTGACTACATCGCCAAGTTTCCATTCAATTGTAGCATTGGGATGACTGTTTCCACCCTGCGGATGATTGACAATATACTCGTGCAAACCTTTTGCTTTTGACGCAGTAGAAGTAAGATAAAGAAAGCGGTTTCCGCTATTGATGTTCAGCATTTTTGAAACAGGCCCAATGCCGTGTGTTGGATAAAGATCACCATTGCGGTTCAAGGATTGTGTAGTCCTCCATTTCGCTTCGCTAAATCCCTTCTCACCAAATTCAACTCCACCGCCGTATGGTTGTTTACCGTCATTGAATTTTACATTTCGAAGGTCGTGCTGGTACCCGCATTCCATATGAATAAGTTCTCCAAAAAGGTCCTTTCGAACCATATTCAGCACGGCCATGATGTCACGACGATAGCAAACATTTTCGAGAAAAAAGAGGTGTGAACCTGTGGCCTCATGCGTATTGACCAATTGCCAACACTCGTCAAGAGAAAATCCACCGCTTACTTCTACACCGGTATATTTTCCCGCTTTCATAGCTGCAATGGCCATTTCAGTATGCCATAGCCATGGTGTAGCAATGATTACTGCATCCAGACTTTTCATCTCCAGCATCTTGAGGTAAGCCCTATCCTCGCCCGTAAAAACTTTCAATTCTCCCTTGCCGGCCTTTTCGGCCAGTTTTTGAGCCTCCTTTATGGACAGCGGGTCGGTATCACAAATGGCTGAAACATTGCAATCTGGACGCAACAGTGCGAGTTCAAGATGATCCCTGCCACGCAATCCCACGCCAATAAATCCGATGTTGAGTTTGTCTGTACGCTTTGTATTTTCTGATTGTTTTTCTTGTGAACCTGCACGTGTACTGAGCATCCCAAGTGACGCGAGGCTGCTGTTTTTAATGAAATTTCTTCTGTTCATTGTTGGTTTTTTTCGTGAAAACCAAAATTAGAATATGCACTGCATTGCACCAAAGGAATTTCACTCTTTTTTATCAATGCTACCGGATTGTATCTTTCCTGAAGACCCAAAAAACGACTCGGACTTCATCTGAATTAATTTCGGCATTAACGGACAAAGCTCCTGACTATGGCATTTGCAATCAGGGAAGAAGTTTCGCTTCACTGATTACCACCGGAATCGGCGCACATGAGAATGGTGTGGGTTGAATTTTCACAAGCAGTTTTTGCGGCTTTTTACTAAAATCCATACTGAAATTTGCAGGAAATGATGTGGTCGTGTAGGTTACGCCCTCGATATTGAGTAAATAGCCTCCGCAACATGGAGAAGGACAAAGTCTAGGGTCAACACCTACATAGGTTGCGGCCAACCAACCATCTATTCTCTTCTTTACATAGGTGTAATTGAAACCATCGTATACGTCTTCATAGATGAAAAGCGAATCACTTTTGGGTGAGAAACTGAATGTATATTCCGGCATGAGCTGACAAGCCGTGCAGTCAGAAGTATTCAGGATCAGAAATTCTGCCTTCTCTCCGTTCAGCAGAGATTTTTTCTGAAGCGTGCTGTAACCAACTGGTGGATGGGCCCTCCCATTTTCTGTGATAAATAACTTCTGGTCATCAAAGTTATAATGAACATTGTAACCACTGTCAGGCGTAAGATAAATGCCGGCAATACCACCTGATTTCAGGACACGCACCCACTCTCCTTTCAATTCGGCTTTCCCGGCCGGTGGATTAACCTGGTTTTCGCGTTTGCAACTCACGAACGAAATGAGCACTAAGATTGACAAAACTGTTTTCATTTCAAAAGAAGTATTCAATTTTCCAAAAATTAGGCGATGTGGATCAATAAAAAGCACCGGAAGAAACCACGTGACAGCTCAAAACCTTTGCTCATCCTCATGAACGGACTAAAAATAAAGAAAATTAGGTTATTATTGTAACTTTGAAAGATAAATTCACTTTTCAAGAAAAAAGATCTGAATGAAAACAAATTACATCAGCGGCATATTCCTATGCACATTGGCTGCCGTCCTGTGGATGGGAAATTCGCTTGGCAGAGCTGCCGGAGGAAATGGAAACTCAACGGTGAACGGATGTGGAAACAATGGAAGTTGTCACGCAGGGGGCACATTTCAAGGCGCCGCAAGCATTATCGTTAAAAAGAATGGAAATGCCGTCACAAAATACATACCCGGAACCATTTACGAGGTAGAACTTAATGTTGAAAAAACCGGAGGAACGGGTACACCCGCGGGCTATGGTTTTCAGCTGACAGCCTCGAAAGGAAACAAAGATGCGGGCGTTTTTTCAAATGTTTCACCAAAGGGAAATACACAAATAACCCCGCTGAACAGCCGAACGTTCGTGGAGCACAACCTGCTTATTCCATCTGGAAAAGTAACGGTCAACTGGACTGCCCCACCTGCAGGAACAGGTAATCTAACTTTCTTCGCAAGTGCTGTGCTGGTTAATGGCAGCAACGGCAACAAGGGAGATTCGCCGACGCTTCCCGTTACCCTTGTACTGGGCGAGGGAACAGGGGTATCCAGCGAAGACCTACCGGAAGGACTATCAGACGCAAAAATTACCCACAATTCACGAACTGGGCAGCCATTTTTAACTATTGTCTCCCAGAAAAACGAGAACGCAGAGGTGATTATTTACAAGTCAGACGGACAACCCGTCTCAGGTACCACCTTTTATATCAGCGAAGGGGTCAACATGATACCGCTTGACGAGTCAGGCCTCTTTACGGGCGTTTACATCGTACAATTGAAATGTGAAAATGGAGTACTCAACAGAAAGTTTCTCAAATTGTAACACATAACAAAGGGATGATAAAAGCCTTCCTAAAATTCGGAACATTGGCCCTCATGTGCATATCCGAAAGTGAAGCCACGGCGCAAACAACTTCCTATTTTCCAAGCGCAGGCTTGACGCTGCACATTCTCGGAACAGTCCAAGACGGCGGTTCACCACATATTGGTTGTAAAAAAAGCTGCTGTAGCCATTTATTTAATCGCCCGGAATTACACAGAAATGTGGTTTCTTTAGGCATCACCGATTCATTGAACAGCAGGAAGTACATTTTTGAATGTACGCCTGATTTTCCCATGCAGGCAAAAACGCTACAACAACGCAGTACATTTGCCGGAGCGGAAATGCCTGATGGTATTTTCCTGACACACGCTCACATTGGACATTATGCCGGATTAATGTTTCTGGGAAGAGAGGCCATTAATTCCAAGAAAGTTCCTGTCTACGCAATGCCGCGCATGAAGGAATTCCTGGAGACAAATGGCCCATGGAGTCAGCTTGTTGCTTTGAACAACATTGACATCAAATCGCTGACGGCTAATGAAAAAATGGTCATCAGCCCGTCCATGAGCGTAACCCCACTGCAAGTGCCTCACCGAGATGAATTTTCTGAAACTGTCGGTTTCATTATCGAAGGACCCACCCGTAAGGCGCTCTTCATACCGGATATTGATAAATGGGAAAAATGGGATAAAAATATTGCCGCCTTGGTAAGTACAGTTGACTACGCCTTTGTGGATGCAACCTTTTACGATGGTCAGGAAATAAACAACAGAAACATCGCCGAAATTCCACATCCATTTGTGATTGAGAGCATGGACAGGTGGATAGATTTGCCTGCAAAAGAGAAGCAGAAAATTTATTTCATTCACTTCAACCACACCAATCCATTGCTGAATCCGGAAAGTGATGCGGCACAAACTGTTCGAAAAAATGGCTTCAACATTGCATCTTCGGAGCATAGGTTCAGGTTGTAATGTGTAAATTGAGAAAAATCAATCTGAAGAAGAATCGAAAAAAGCGGATCCACCATTTGATTAATGGAAAATAGGGATAGAAAAAGGGGCTGACGCTGACTTTCCGAATGTTATTTTAGCTTGAAACTCCAGGTCACCTTAATTACGGCCACAACTTCATCCTTTTCGTTCCTTGCTTCGGTAGTGCAAACCAACTTTTGTGCTGCACCTGAATCTACTGCGGCCTGAATGCAGCGGAGCAACGCTTGCCCGTCTGTGCACGTGAATGTGCATATCCCTGTTGCTTTTTTTACAAATTCGGCCTCTACATGGCTGACGAGCATTGAAATTTTTTGCCTGTATCCCTGCAATAAAATGGCAGCAATTACTCCAGAAGCAAATTCTCCGGCAGCTAGTAAGGCGGTGAAATATATGGATCTGAAAGGGTTCCTGTTCCACCAGGAGTAATGCAATACCACCACAGACGCATCTGATGTAAGACATCTTAGTCTGATTCCTACAAACCACGCGGCAGGAAGGCTTCGGAGAAGGTAGAGCCTTAGCAGCAGCGGATTGAGCAACTTATCCCTTGAGTTATTAACTTTATGCAGATCGATTTTCATGCTGGCTGAAATGAAAAAAGAAGGCGAACACCGTGGCGCCGCCCTCATATATATTGAATCGCGGCAATTATTGTCCGCGACACCAAAGGTTGCACCCCTATTGCAGAGGCACATTGCAAAATTAGGACATTCGGCCGAAATATTCAATTTCTCGTAAAAACGAGTAGAATATCTTTTATCTACACCCAATTGATATAATTTTGCGCGAATACAAACTGTCGACTAACTCAATGACAAACACAGAACAATGGTAAGACATTCCTTTTTTTTACTGATTTTGTTCTTTTCTGCAGTAATTTCCTCCCCTGCGCAGATTAGAATCCTTTTTGATGCCACAAGGGCGGAAACAGCCGCCAATGCTGACTGGACAATCGATGCGGATAAGTATAATGTCGGATTCGGCACAGGTGTGCCAACAATCGGAGGTACAGGCACAGAAGCAAACCCGCAGCGATACCCTACACCCGCGCAAAATGGCATCACGATGTCGACACCGGAAAACTACTGGTCAGGGGCACTTTCCGCCTGGGGAATAGAATGTGTTAAAAAAGGCTATGCCGTGGAAACGCTACCGATTGGCGGAAAAATCACTTACAACGATAGCAGCAACCCGCAGGATTTATCACAGTATAAAATTGTAGTATTCTGCGAACCCAATATCGCATTTACTGCTGCTGAAAAAATAGCGATCATTAGATTTGTTGAAAATGGCGGCAGTCTGCTTCTCATAGCCGACCACGATATGTCAGACCGGAATTTTGACGGAATAGACAGCCCCTCGATTTTCAATGACCTCATGAATAACAATGGACTAAAAAGCAATCCATTTGGCATTCTTTTCAACCTGGATGACCTTTCGCAAACCACTACAAACGTCATTAGCAGTCCGAGCAACCCGATAATAAATGGTCCGTATGGGAGTGTTGTGAAAATAAAAACTTCGGGAGGGTGTTCAATGACGATCAACAATTCGGCCAACCCGAACGTGCAGGGAGTAATATTTAAAACCAACACACAAAAACTGAATAATGAGGTGCTTGCTACTGTATCACTGTATGCGAAAGGAAAAGTTTTTGCCATCGGAGACAGTTCACTGCCTGATGATGGCAGTGGAGACCCCAATGACAAGCTGTACAATGGCTGGTTGAGTGATGCCGATGGCAACCATCGAAAACTTATTATGAACGCCACCATCTGGTTGGCTACAGTTCAACCGGATTCCATTAAAGCGAGCGTCAAAACACTAAAAGACAACATTTGTTCAGGGTCAAATGACGGATCGGTCGAACTTGCGGTAAGCGGTGGCAACGGAAATTACAGCTACCTTTGGTCTAACGGCGCAACTACGAATCCAGTATTAGAGCTACCAGCAGGGACCTATCAAGTTACCATCAACTCAACCGGGGTACCTCCTCTTGTTTTGAAATCGCTAAAAGTCTCTGCTCCACAGCAGTTGCTTGCAGAAATTAATGTGACCGAATTACTCACCTGTAAAACCACTTCTGTTGAACTTCTGATAAATGTCAACGGTGGTACTTCACCATATACATATCAGTGGAGTTCCGGAAGTCCAAAAATCAGCGCGCCGGGAACATACGCCGTAACAGTGACGGACAAAAACGGTTGCAAAGCAACAGCAACAACAATAGCAAAACAAGATGTGGGGTTGCCATCAGTTCAGGTCCAATCAGGCCAAATCACCTGCGCCAATCCAAGGGCATTTCTTTCAGCCTCCTCACAGAACCAACAAATAATTTACGAATGGAAGGGGCCGCAGAATTTTATCTCAGGTAAAAAAGATACCGCCACCATACTTGCAGGGACATACACTTTGCTGGCAACAGATATTGCCAATGGTTGCAGCGTTGAAAAAAAGGTGACCATACAGGAAAATAACGGAAACCCACCACTATCCATCACAGTACTGAACAAACGGGACGCCAGTGACATCCCGAGCGGTTTTATCAGCATAGAAGTAAAAAACGGAACTCCGCCTTATCGATACCTTTGGAAAGATGAACAAGGAAAAACGATTGGCAGCAACGCTTCGACAATTTACGATATCGACAAAGGAACTTACACCTGTGAGGTTACAGATTCATCTGGTTGCAGAATTAGCATCACAGCAAGCATTAGCAAATTGTTGACATCCTATAATGTCGCCTCGGTAAATTCCTTCAGACTATATCCCAATCCGGTACACGATCTACTCATTACCGAATCAGAAGAAGGGATACCTTGCTCCATTTTTGACATTAACGGAAAAAAAATGATGGATGGCAATACCTGTCAGAGATGGGATCTCGGGCATTTTCCCGCCGGACCATATCTGATAAAAACGGCTGATGCATCTGCTGTTATCCTGTTTTTTTTCAAAATCTAATGCCTTTCAATTTTGTTTTACGGCACATAATTTTTTGGGATAATATTTGCAAGAATGAATTAAAAATCCTTTATTGCGCCTGATTAACAAAACACCTATTGTTATATGGCCAAGCGCGTCAAGCTACAACTGGAGTATATTTTCAGATCATCTCCAACAATTCTTTTCCAGTTTCTAACCATGCCGGCTTGTCTGGTACGCTGGTTTTGCGATGAAGCAGATGAGCAGGATGACTTTTTTTATTTTGTGTGGAATGGTTCAGTTCAGGCCGCTGAAATTATTGATTTCATTGAGGAGGAAAGACTCCGACTGCGATGGGAGGATGCAGAACCGGATGAATACCTAGAATACAAAATATACAAGAGTCCAATCACTGATGAAACCGTTATGGAGATCACTGACTTTTGCGACGACAATGAAATCCAGGATCAGACCAAGTTGTGGGACAGTACAATAAAAAATCTGAAAAACGCCATGGGTTCCTGATAAGCCCTGCTCGCCATCTATGAAAGTATGCGTATTCCCTGGCTCATTTGATCCTATCACCAGTGGCCATATCGATCTTGTGAGAAGGGCTCTGCCGCTTTTCGATCAAATTATCATTGCTGTTGGCGTTAATAATGCCAAGCAACGGCTGTTTCCTCTGGAAAAATCAATGAACTGGATACAGCAGTGTTTTCCCAACGAAGCAAGGGTAAGCGTGCGTTCCTACGAAGGACTAACAGTCGATTTTTGTCGCAGCGTGAAGGCAGAATTTTTACTGAGAGGTCTTAGGAGTACCTCTGATTTCGATTATGAGAAGACAATTTCTCAGATGAACAACATCATCGGCAAAGGCACTGAAACTGTTTTTCTGATCAGCCAGCCGGAATATTCGCACATCAGTTCCACCATAGTCAGAGAAATAATAAAAGGTGGTGCAGACGTCTCTCCTTTTGTCCCTGAAGCCATCAAAGCCGAAATCAGCGATTTTTATGGCAAAAATCACAAATAATTCCTGACTAGAACGGATAATCCAGACCAAAGGTTAGATTCCATCTTCTGAACGTAGGACTATTGAAGTTCCAGTAACTGCCTTCTGCATCAACGTAAGGATATCTCAGACGATATGCTAGGTCAACCCTGATGACAGAATAATCAAAATCAATACGCAATCCGGTTCCGGCAGCTACAGCGATTTGTTTGTAGAAGTTAGCGCTGAAGTTGCTGTTGTCGTTTCCTGAATTTTTATAGAGGGACCAAACGTTTCCGGCATCCACAAAAAAAGCAGACTTGAATATCCACCAGATGCCGAAACGATACTCGGCATTCATTTCCATTTTCAAATCTCCTGTTGAATAGTAGGAATTTACCAGGGCAGTATTTTGGCTCCCACCCGGCCCCAGCTCCCTTGGTTGCCAGCCCCGCATACTTGTAGGTCCGCCAACAAAGTACTGTTTTACATAGGGAACGACAGTGTTTTGATAACCATACGGAATAGCTGCCGCAATATTGGTGTGAAAATGTATCGAATGGTTTCTTCCGAGGTGCCTTCCGGTTGCATAGTCAAACTCAGACCTTAGAAAACGAGAATAGTCTGAATCAAAAAGCCTGAAAGGAGCACTTCTCAACTGAATGGCGTCTGTCAATTTATTGATCGCAAAAATTTCCAGTCCGGACTGCTCAAATCTGAAGCGAAATTTTCTGCTCCATCCGATACTGCCTGCAGGAATAAATTTGGAACCAAAACTGATGTCCTTAAAAATGAATGATGTCACGAACTGCTGACCGAAAAGTCGTTTCAAAAACTCATTTTCAGAAATCGGTGGCGCAACCTTCAGCGGCGACAAAAACTCAAGTGACCACTGATCGATCCCTAGCATAGAAGTACCGGAAAGTGGAATACCGTATCCAAAGTTGGCATTGATTTGAACATATTGTATGGGTTGTGACAGGATGTATTTGAAACCACCATTGAATCTCGTGGAAGCCCGCTCCTTGATGTTTAGGTAATCAACATCTGACAGGATCTTGACTTTACCGCTGCGGTTTTTGTTGGTATGGTACAGGGTTATTCTGTTCAGGCCATTCCAGAAAAAAAGTGGATCATAAAATTTTGGAAAGGCAAAATCCTGTTGCAGGGAAGATTCATAAAACTTGTTGCCGCCTTTTGAAAACAGTCCCTGAACACCGAATTCCACATTTGTACCAGATTTTTCTCCCTTTCCAAAAACATTATTGTTTTTAAGATTGACACTCGCAGATATACCAACAGTACCAAAGCCGAAAGTGGCTCCCTGGGTACTATTTAATTCAAAACTCGATGTGAATGATCGTTTGTCATAGGGAACAAGTGTTATTAAAACATCAACTTCCTGCTTGTTTCGCTGAGAAATTTCGGTTTTTATATTGATTAATCGAAATGCACCGAGGTTTTCAAACTTGCGGTAGGTTGCATCAAGATTGGTCTGGCGAAATTCGCGACCCGGTACAATAACGATGCAATTTCTCAGGGTTGGAAGCTGTATTGGAAACAAGCCCCCCGGAGCTGTGAACAGTACATTATTAAAAAGCGTGTCGATATTTCGAATCTCCGACTCCTCAGTGGCCAATCCGGAAAGCACCTTTATTTTACCAATCTGGTACTTGATATGCGTCGGCCGATCGTTTGGCGGCAAGGCCACCATTCTGATGATGGTGCGGAAGTTTGCTGTATCTGCATCCAGCGGTGCGAAATAGTTGGCATTGAATCCCGCATAACCGAAGTCTCTGATGATCCTCGTGAGTCGACTGACTTCATTGCTGTAGGTCTTGGCTTCTACGGGTGCCCCCCTCTTGAAGAAACTCTCCTCCTGAACGGAGAGCATTATTTTTCTGATTTCCTCATCAGTGGACAGAAAAAAAATAGAATCAACCAGATAAGATTTCCCCAGGTTCACAGTATAATTGACCTGAGCTTTCTGCCTGCTGATTTTCTTCTCAAATGTTACCCTCGACTGGTAATAACTCTTGTTCTGAACCAGATACAGCATGGATTGTGCGGTTTTCACCGAGCTTTCATTGTTCCATATCGCTGGTTTTTCTCCGAAACGCCGTTGTATTCTTCCGCTGGTTTTGTAGTAAAACCAGCGTTTTTGATACGTTGTGGGTCTTTGCTTACAGAGGGCTTCCAGTTCGTCTCGGAGTGCGCTTTTATCGGGATAATCCCCTCTGATCTGTATTTTATTTTTAGTCAAAAAAGCTTCACCGACATCCAGATATTTCTTAGTATTGCAACCGCTTAACAAAACGACCATCACTAAAATGATGGTCTGAAAGGAAAAAGAACCCGACCGACCACACGAACTGAACCCAAAGGGCAGTTTCATCGGACTGTTCTGCAAACCTTTACCCCAAATCATAATGCGAATGTTGTCCAAGAATAAAATAAAATATCTGAATACGCTACTTGCCAAGAAAACAAGGCAAAAATATAAAAATTTTATTGCAGAAGGGGATAAAATTTGCACCGAAATCCTGAACAGTACAACGGTTGTTCCTCTGGAAATCTATGCTACTGGAGCATGGATGGAGAAAAATGAAACCAGATTGCTCACCTTGAAAGGCATCTGCTGTGAGATAACTGAATCTGAATTGAAAAAAATCTCCCAACTCACCACACCCAATCAGGTACTGATTGTTGCCTCACAACCTGCATTCCATCTGGAGCCAAACGAAATTGACGAAGAGCTGGTACTTTACCTAGATGGCATTCAGGATCCCGGTAACATGGGTACAATATTGCGAAATGCGGACTGGTTCGGCATAAGGTATGTTTTCTGTTCTGATAACTGCGTTGATATTTTCAATCCAAAGGTAATCCAGGCTTCAATGGGGGCATTTCTTAGGGTAAAAACAAAGGAAATTGATCTGAAAGAACTGATTTCAAAAAACATACCCGTTTACGGTGCTGTGCTTGGTGGAAAGAATATTTTTACGGAGTCACTCTCTGAAAAGGGTATTATTGTAATTGGCAGTGAGGGAAACGGCATCAGAGCTGAAAATCTGCATCTTGTCAACAAGCCTGTGATGATTCCTGGTGCAACTGGTGGCGCAGAATCTCTAAATGCAGCTGTGGCTACAGGAATCATTTGTGCCTTGTTTAAAAACTACACCGACAACTTATGGACACAGTAATAAAATACCTTGCTTTAATTATTTTTTATGTTGTCTCAGGTACTGATTCAACTGTCCGGGCTAGCACCTGCCCTACACTACAGCACAACGTGAACATATCGGGAAAAGATACACTGGAAATCGCGTTTGATCGGTACTACCCTGTAGCTAAAGGAAAAATGATCAAGCACCTCCGGCTATCAAGAAAATTCAATAACCTAGCTTTGGCGATGTTGCCATTGACTGTCTATACGGTAGGCCTCTCCTATCTCGCCGGACTGGCTTTTGCCGTGTTCGCTGTTATCAGCACAGCGAAGGTTCGTAATCTGCAAAACGATTTCCCGGAACTGGAGGAGGACCCTGAGATAGCTTCAAAAATCAGGAATTGTTACATCCGAACCTCCATTATGACGCTCACAATGGTTGGCCTCCCGGCGATGATCATTGTGCTGATTTCATCCTTTCTGATTTTTGGAGCCAGCTTACCTGTGCTGGTTTTCTTCACCGCATTGTTAGCGCTTGCGTTGTTTATACTGATGGATTGGCTCATTTTCCATACCGGAAAAAACTTGTTTTAATGGCGGTTAAACTGCACGCGCTCACCCATCTTGCTGTCATTAAAGCGACCCTGGTGTAGTGCAAGATGACCACTTACGATAACGGACTCGACCTTTCCACGGAAGATATGTCCCTCAAAAGGAGACCAACCGCATTTGTATAAAATATTGTCTTT
>CANHEE010000052.1 GCA_947459655.1 Lewinellaceae bacterium | reverse complement strand
GTTTTGAAATAACCCGTACCGGCTTCTTTTTTTATTTCGGCACTATCAAATGGCTTTCCGCTGAAGGAAATACGTACATCTTTGGTTTCCCCAAGCCAGTTGTTGCCTGCCATCAATAGGGCATAAACAGCTGAAGTGGTGGCTTTTGTGCTCTCCCAATGATTGGTTTGTTTGTTTTTCAGTAGCCAGGTGCGGAGATCGTCTACTGCATTATCATCGCCTGCAACATCACTGAAAACCTCTATCATGAGCGATTGGGTTTCGATAGGTAGTTGATACCAGTAGTAACCATTATCGCGTTTCCAGTACATTCCTGTTTCTTCGTTGTGGATTGCCCGCTCTTTGAGTGAAAGTATGACCTTGCCCGGCGTTTCAGTATCACCCATGCGATGTAGAGCCAGGGTCAATAGACCCTGTTCGTAAATACCGGTGGAAGTCCAGAATTGTTTTGCCTGTCCGGCATAGTAATTTTCTGCTGTCTTAAGGGCATCTGATTTCTCAATTTCAGGGAAAAAACTGCGGGTGTACAGGTAGTGTACCACCATCGGGTCCAGGTGGTTATCTTCCCACTTGCTGTTGCCTTTTGCAACGGACAAATTCAATACACTGTAGTGCTCCAGTAGTTTGGAGTCGATATATCGAAGTGCCTTATTGCAAATCAATTCGATTTTCGGGTTTTCCTCTGTTTTTACCTGTAGTTTTTTTAGATGTCCAAATCCTTCAAGCAGATACTGGGTCATGTACCAGTTGCCTATTCCACCCGGGAACCAGCTGAAACTGCCGTCCTGCATTTGCCGCTCTGCAAGCTTGTCGATTGTGGAATGGAGTTCTCCTGCTATTCTGCTCAGATCAAAAAGGAGCGCGATATTTTGTTTTTGTTGCGTTTCGCTGAGAGACTGCAGCACCCATGGTGTTTCTTTGAGCAGGGCACTTTTCAGTTCTTGGTTTTTCATAAGGTTACTCTCCGGACCTTTGCCATCTGCAGAATCTGCTTTCCAGCTTTCAAAAACCTTTTTGATGTTGGGATGTGCATTTAGAATGCTTTCGGAAAGGGCGTTAGCGTAATATCTTGAAAAAATATGTTCGGTGCATTCCATTGGATTTTCCATCAAATAGGGAAGTGCCTGAACGGCGTACCATGCCGGATTGGAAGTGTATTCCAGGGTCAGATTTTTGGTTTGTATAGTTCCTGAGCTCGAAGCAGCTACAAGGCCATCAAATCGGAAAGATCTCTTTTGTCCAGCTCTAACAGGAAGTGGAAAGGTCTCGGTCACCAGCATCCTGTTGCTGACTATGGGCAAACTATTCGATTCTGCATCGCTGTATTCGCCTGCAGTTGCGCTGACGGTCCATGTAAGGGCATTTGAGGCTTCCACAGGAATGCGCAGTTTCCAGTTCAGTAAAGTTGATTGACCGGCTTCAACATTGTAAACAACCTGTTTATCAGATATAACGAAGTCAAGGACTTGTCCACTCAGCGCATCAGTAATTTTTAAAAGGGCATTGCCACTCATCGGAGCATCGCTGAGGTTGACAACTTTGCTGGTGAATGTAATTTCATCTCCCTCACGCAAAAATCGCGGTGGATTTGGCTGCACCATCAGTGTCTTTCGGGTCACGATTTCCTTTTGCGTAAGGAGCACTTTAAGGTCGCCGGTGTGTGCCATTCCCAGAAATTTCCAGCGCGTAAGTGCCTCATTCATGATAAAGGTGATATAAATATTGCCTCCTGCGTCGGTCATCAAGTGGGGCTTGAAAAATACGGTTTCATTGAGATTCGTCCGTGGATTGACAATTTCATTCTGTAGTTTTTTGAGTTCTTCCACTTTCTGGATGGAAGCAGAATCCATTTTTCTGCTCTGTGATTTTGATGTGGCAAGGCCCTCGGCATTTTGGCCCATTGGCATGGCCACTGCATCGTACTTGACTGCCGGCCTTCCATCGCGGAAGTAGTTACCATAAAAATAGCCTGGCAAACCGATATTCAGTTGTCTGTAAGGCACACCCTCAACATCGCTTCCGGCGTTATTTTCCTCGAATATTGGCATGGATGCTCCACTGTCAAAGTCCTGGTCTGCATTAAATTGTCTTTGAGCATAGGAAACCGGATATTCAGGCAATTCCCATATATTGGGTGCAAAACGGTCCAGAGAGGCATCGTACATGGTGGCTACCATTTCGGCGACAGCCAGATCTCTTTTTGGTCCGGAAATCCTCACCCTCCATTCTTCTTTTGCCCCGGGAAGCGTTTTGTCCCGGAAGGTCATGTACTCAATATTAAGTTCTTTGTTGGACCAGGGAACATCTATAATTCCTGTAAAGTGGTAAAATCTGTTTTTTCTGATGTAGGTAAGGTGATAAAAGATGTTTCCGCGGTCGGCTTCAGTAATGTTCAGATTTTGTGTCTGCATATTTTGGATACTCAGCCACTTCCGTGAAACTATTTTACCGCTCTTGTCTTCCAGTTCAAAGAGCACATTCAGCTTCTCTGTTTTATTTCCGAGCAAAATAATTGCTGTTTGCCCAGGTTCGTAAGATTTTTTATCTGAAACTGAAAAAACTTCCTGCTGGTAAGGGATAGATTTTTTTTCGGCATCGTAGACGCGGAAATACTTTTTTATTTCAATTCCCATTTTGTTTTTATCCGTGGAGCTCACAACAATCATATATGTTCCCGCCTCCCAGTTCACTTTACTGAGATTGTATTCCTCTGTTGCACTGTTGTCATACAAGCCGCTGTAGAATTCCTTTTCCACTTTTCGGTTTTGCACTTTATCTTCTGCTGCGTAAGCAAGAGAAGGGAAATTTTTTCGAAAAATACTCTCAGGTATGATGGGCATATCCGGTGCCGTCCATTTGCGCTCATGATACTGTACCCTAGGTTCTGCCAATTTTGCGATTCTGACAAACCCCATCGTGGGTTCCTTTTCGCCTGCTAGATTGGTCGACTTGATTTTAATTTTCTTCAAGGCTTTGCTGCTGCAGAGTTCCGGCAGTTCAATATCGATGTTTACAAGAATTTCGCTAACTGAAACAATACTGCTCACCGAGTGTGTCTCACCACTGATGTCAATTACATCTGCCGTAATGGTGTAGTTGAACTGCGGTTTATTGTCTGTTTCTGACTGCTCGTCAGGAGTAGCTACGAATTTTATTGTAAATTCTCCTTTGCTATTCGTTGTAGTCTCACTATTGACGATTTCCAATGCTGCTGATGAAGGTATTGGCCGCCACCAGCACCAGTATCCCCAATAGGGGTAGTTTACCTCTCTTCTCACCCGGTACCTAACCTTCGCTCCATCAATGCTATTGCCGGCAAAGGCTGTAGCTATTCCAGTAACAACAATTTCATCGTTGAGCTGGTAGCTCCCCTGAACAGGTTTGAAATTGGCTTCAAACTTGGGCCTTTTGTATTCCTCAACGCGAAAATACTTTTCTGTCGAACCAATCGAGCTGCCAATACTCATCTGTCCGCTGAGTCCGGAAGCTGGTGCCGTAAAACTGCCGCTGAATGTGCCAAATTCATTTGATTTCAGCGCTAATGAGTCTACAATAGTGTAGTTGGCATCACGAAAAACCACTTTGACTGTCTTGTCTTTTACTACCTGCGGGATGCTGTTTCTATCGTATTGAAGCGCCAGTCCCTTGAAAAAAATACGCTGTCCCGGCCTGTAAATGGCTCTGTCCACAAAGAAAATGGTGCGCTCGTAACTTTTGCTTGCCGATTCGTCATCCACCTGGTAAAAATAGCGATCTATTTCAAGGGTATCTTTTCCCTTGTGCAAAACAAGTGTATAACCATTGCTTCGCTCTAAACTGACGGTGGCCATCCCATTTTTATCGGTTCGGTACCTAGCCTTTTCGACGTTATCGTATTGCGATGTGCGATCATTGTACTGCTCCATGCGGGCAGTTATGTTGACTCCGGATATTGGTTTGCCATTTTCCCGATCCATTACCAGTACTTCATTGCCTTTGGCGCTGCCTCTGGTGACACAGCCAAGTGATGAAACACGGAATGGAGCGTATTGGGTCTGGCCACTATCAAAGTTTGTACTGTCAGAAATGACCAAAAGGTACCTCCCTACATTGAATCCTTTCTCCACCATGATTTCAGTACTATGATTCCTGAAGTCATCAGTAGGTTTTGTCTCAAATGCCGAGCTGTAGATCTCCTTCTGCGCATTGAGCAAATTCAGTTTTGAGCGTTCAGCTTCTTCGCCCTTCAATTTGTTCATTTCATCTTCAAGTTCGCGGCTGTATTTCAGTACTTTGACATGGAATTTTTCGGTATTTCTGTAATTGACCTTTACCAGAATGGGTTTTCCGGGAATATTGACCTGCTCGCATTGCAGTGACAATTCCGGTTTCTTTATTTTACCTACCAGATAGATGCACTTGAGGTTTCCGCTTGATTTGGGGTATTTGAGTGAACATAGGTCGCACAATTCCAATGCACGCCGGAAAAACATCTTTCGTTCGTCACGGGGATTTTCAGCATCGTATAAAGCACCCTTGTTGAAATAATACGCTGCCCGATGATACAGAAAATCCGCGGACATCGGATTATTGGCGAATTTTTTTTCGGCGTTTTCCAATGCTTTCAGGTACAATTTATCTTTTTCTTTATGCACCAGATGCTGATTGACATAATTGATTCTCTTCAGAACCACATCCAGCAGTGCACTCCCATCTTTATCACCGCTGTGGAATTTTTCTAGAGACTCAAAAATCCTGAGCGCCTGCCACTTGTATGAACTGCTGTCTGTAGGTATGGCAACACCATTGAGCAGCAATGGAATGTTGAAAAATATAGGATTCCGCATGACAAATGCATCGGCAGGTTGGGTAAGATTGCTTTGGTCGTTGATAAAATAATCGGCTGCGCGGTGCGCAAGCAAATCGTATAAAGTCGGCCTAAGCTTGTCTGATTCAGCGTTTCCTTCAATTAGAATGGGCAAAAAATACCTGATTTCAATTGATTGTAGGTAATCGGCGTTGCTGGTGGAAGCCAGGTAGTACTCATTTGTTGTGTTGATTAGTTTTTTGGCAGACCAGGTTTCTACTGAATTCTCGTTTTCATTTTCTATTACGCTTCGGTTTGCCAGTTCCCACATTCGCTCCTGGTAGTACTGCTGAAGCACACCTGCAAGTGCTGATAGCAGAATTTCTTTCGTGGGAGAAACAGCCGTATTAACCTCCCTCCTTAGGTGGTTGATGGTCATTACCGTTCCGGAATCTGTAGTCTGTAAAAGAAAAGCCTCTCTTTTCAGAATGCACTTCACCAATTGTGCCGGATTGTTCTCTGACCTTACTTTTTTCATCAATTCATTGACAGCTTCCAGGGCTGATTTGGGCAGGCCCTGATTTTCCAGCTCTTCAATTTTTTTCCACTCAGTGGGATAATCCGCAGAGCTGAATACAAGATTTTTTTGCTGAGAAAGCAGTTGAAAAAAGAGCACACAGCAAAGTATTAACAAACTGATTTTTTTCATCAGAAGACAGTTTTGAATATGATAATTCCGGTAGATAGGCGAAAGATGTTTGTATGCTCAAAAGTACACATTAGCAAAATCACTTTAACAGCTTGCAAAGAAAATATTTTGGACTGTCGGTCACCTTTTTTGTTGGTCGAATGGTCTTCCGGTCTGTTGGTCGGATGGTCATTTTTTTATAAATTTGCACGAAAACCGAAAATGGTGACTTTTCCCGATATACGATAAAATCCCAATCATGAAAAAATTACTTGTCTTACTTATTCTTGCCATGGGTAGCTTTAGCGCCAAGGCACAATTAATTGTTGATGAAATCAACATTTGTAAAGATCCCGATGTGAAATTCCTGGAGGTATGGCTGGAAAATATCAACCTGAGCAGTACCTATTTTATCAACGCCAGTTTCGGACAGCGAATTCGGAGCATCAATCCGGATACAAGAAGATTGAAAGATAAAAAAGGAAACCTCGAGGTGTATGGTATCGCGGAAGTATTTAACATTCTAGATGCCAACGGGTTTGATTTTGTAACCATTCAAATCAATGGAAGTGGCAACAGTTCCGGTATGAACGCCATGTCGTACAATATGAACATAAACACGACCTATCTATTTAAAAGACGAAACATCGAAGAAAAATGAGAGCAGCGTACATCATTGACGGAATCCGAACGCCTATCGGAAGTTTTAAAGGAACACTTGCAGAAGTGCGGGCGGATGACATGGCTGCTCATGTTATCCGGAAATTAATGGAGCGCAATCCCAATGTGCCTGCGGCCGAAATTGAAGATGTTCTGCTGGGCTGTGCCAACCAGGCCGGTGAGGACAACCGCAATGTGGCCAGAATGGCTCTTCTACTTGCCGGACTTCCAATAAATATAGGTGGCGAAACCATTAATCGACTTTGTGCATCAGGAATGTCAGCTGTTGCTCAGGCAGCACAGGCAATCCGCTCAAATGAAGGTGACCTGTTTATTGCTGGCGGAGTGGAAAACATGACCCGCGGTCCTTTGGTGCTTAGTAAAGCATCAAGTCCGTTCGGACAAGACCAGCAGATGTACGACAGTAGTTTCGGCTGGCGCTTTATAAATCCGCTGATGCATGCGCAATATGGAACAGATCAGATGGGCGTGACTGCTGAAAATCTGGCTGAAAAGTACAGCATCAGCAGGGAGGATCAGGATTTATTTGCCCTCCGTTCACAGATGAAGGCCGCGGCTGCGCACGAAAAGGGATTCTTTGCAGAGGAAATTGCGCCTGTAGAAATTCCCCAAAAAAGAGGCGAGCCCATCTTTTTTTCAAGAGATGAGTTTCTCAAGCCAAACACCACTTTGGAAGGGCTTTCCCGACTAAAAACCGCCTTTAAAAAGGAGGGGGGCTCTGTTACCGCGGGAAATGCTTCGGGTCTCAACGATGGTGCCGGGGCAATATTGTTGGCATCAGACCATGCTGTGTATACCCACGAATTAAAGCCCAAAGCGAGAATTCTCTCAGCAGCCGTCTTTGGTGTTGAACCACGCATCATGGGAATCGGTCCGGTTGGTGCAAGTGAAAAAGCCCTCAAAAGAGCTGGTTTGACCCTCGATGATATGGATGTAATTGAGCTAAACGAAGCTTTCGCTGCGCAGGTTCTTGCCTGCACAAGAGCGATGGGACTTTCAGATGATGATGCGCGCATCAATCCAAATGGTGGCGCCATTGCGTTGGGGCATCCGCTCGGCATGTCAGGTGCAAGGATAATCATAGCGGCTGTAAATCAGTTGCGGAGAAGCAACAAGCGTTACGCGTTGGCAACCATGTGCATTGGAGTAGGTCAGGGATATGCAGTGGTGTTGGAAAATACAGATTACAAAAGCTGACAATAATCAGTAATGCCAGCTCGCAATGGTTGCAGCGGTAAAAACTCCAGCCGTTTCGGTGCGTAGACGGTTTTTTCCTAGGCTGATTTGCTGAAATTTGTTTTGAAGTGCAAGTTCGACTTCTAAGGGACTAAAATCACCCTCCGGACCAATGCATACAAGGTAGTCGCTGCTGCTTTGTCTGATGGTGCTGATAAATGGCGACCCTTCGTTACCGCACCAAGCGATGGCTCTGCTGCCTTCGTAATCGCTCCATTCGGCAATAAAATCATTGAAATTTTGCAGTGGATACAATTTCGGTAGATAGGCTTGCAGAGACTGCTTCATGGAAGATATCAGTATACCCTCCAGCCTGTCCATCCGCAATTTATCCCTTTCGGAATGCTGGCATATGACTGGAATGATAGAGCTAATCCCTATTTCTGTAGCTTTTTCCAGAAACCACTCAAGTCGGTCTGCATTTTTTGTTGGAGCAATCGCAATATGTAACTTGTATGGATTAGGCTGATAATTTGCTACTTTATTGGTAATTTCAACATAACAGCTGTTCCGCTGCATCGAACTTATGATGCCGGTGTACAAGTTGCCCTCGCCGTCAGTAAATTGCAGCATGTCTCCTTCTTTTTTTCTCAGGACATGAAGATGCCTTGCCTCATCTGTTTCAAAGACTGCGATTTGATTTTCAAAACTGGTGGTGTAGAAGAGATTCATCGTGGGCAAAAGGCATGAAAAAAGGCTGCAGCATCACATATGGTAAGCTGCAGCCTTTTTCTGTAGTCAATTACTTTTTTATGGCATCAGTCATCTCTTTGGAGATGGACGTAATGGTCATGCGCATGAAAGTATTGTGGTCTACCTCCATCGTGACGATGTTGCCGTCAATTTTTTTAATCTTTCCGATGATTCCACTTGCTGTGCAAACTTCGGCTCCGGGTGTTATGCTTTTGGCAAATGCATCCTGCTCTTTTTGTCTTTTCTGCTGAGGGCGAATCATGAAAAAGTACATAACGATGGGGATCAGCAGTAACGGAAGTGAGCCGCCGAGTGCTCCAAAAATCCCTCCGGCATCCAGTAATAGTGTTGATATCATAATGGTTGGTATTTGAAAAAATTAGTTTTTAATCTTTGTAAACTTCGCCTTCCATTTCCAGGCGCGTTTCATTGGGGATGGTATTTGCATACACGCTGATGTACTTTATCTGCATGCTATTTTTGCCTTCGGTATTGAATTTTGCCAGTATCGTGCCTCCCTCTCCGGGTGCAATAGGCTCTTTGGGGAACTCGGCAACGGTGCATCCGCAGCTTGCCACTGCATCTTTTATAATTAGTGGATTTTTTCCAGTGTTTCTGAATTTGAAAGCATTAGTAACGATGGTTCCGGCTTTTACACGTGGGAATTTAAAGCTTGGCTTTTCAAATTCGATGACCGCCGCTTTCGTCGGATCTGTTTTTTCCTCGGTATAGGTGGCTGGATTGCTGATCATTTCAGAAATACTCTCGTCTCCACCTGTAGAAGTTGCTTCCGTTGCGGTAGATTTTTGTGCCGCATCAGGTTTGCTGTTGCATGAAAACAATACGGTCAGACTGAAAAATATGATCAATTTATACATGCTTGTTGAGGATACTTGTTTTTCTTGTTTAAAATTATTGTGCTGTAAATTTCGATTCTGACTTACATCAATATACCAGCTACTGTAGCGGAGAGGTAAGATGCCAGCGTGCCACAGAGCAGTGCTTTTAAACCCAGTTTCGCCAGGTCCGCTCTTCTGCTCGGCTCAAGGGCGGAAATCCCTCCAATCTGAATGCCGACAGAACCAAAATTGGCAAATCCGCATAGTGCAAAACTCAATATGGTAATGGTCTTCGGACTCAGATTTGCAAGCATATCTTTCATTTGAAAATATGCTACAAATTCATTAGCCACGAGTTTGGTACCCATCAATGCTCCTGCAGGGAAAATTTCCTGAGTAGGTACGCCCATAGCCCATGCAAATCCTGCAAACAAAAATCCAAAAATACTGTCCAGGCTGAAATTGCTGTCACCCCATAACCAGCCGAGGTGGTGTAACCCCGCATTGATCAGAGCAATAAGAGCAAGGAAGCCGATAAGCATGGCCGCAACATTCAGCCCAATTTTTAGTCCATCGGCACAGCCTGCAGAGATGGCATCAACGATATTGGAAAATTGTTTCTCGACTTTAAGTTTCACTTCCCCCTTGGTTTCTGACTCTTCGGTTTCCGGAAACATTATTTTTGACAGTACGAGCGCGCCAGGTGCCGCCATAATACTCGCAGCAATCAGGTACTCAGCTTTTATTCCAAATGAAATATAGGCAGCCATGACGCCACCTGAAATACAGGCAAAACTTCCGGTCATGGAGGCCATCAGTTCGCTTTTTGTCATGTTTTTCAGGTATGGTTTGATCATTATCTGTGCCTCCACCTGTCCGACAAAAGCACTGGAAATATTCGATAACGCCTCCGCTCCACTGACATTCATCAGCCATTTCATTCCCTTCGCCAGCATCTGCACAATAAACTGCATCAATCCTATGTGATAGGCTATGTTGACCAGTACAGCTACAAACAGGATGGTGGGGATGATTTTGAAGAAAAAAATAAACCCATACGCCGGTCCGAATGCTTTTGCGGCTACGTCCACATTGGCAAGTGGACCAAAAACAAATGCGCCTCCTGCATTGGAAAAATCAATGATTTTGGTAACAAACCAACCTATACTTTGAAAAATCCACTGTCCGATTGGTGTCTTTAGAATAAAGACGGCCAGTCCAAGTTGTAATGCCATTCCAACACCGACGGTGCGGTAGTTGATGGCCTTTCTGTTGTTGGAAAATGCAAAGGCAATGCCCAAAATGAGTGCAATTCCAATTAAACCTGTTAAGCGATCCATTATATGTTGGTTTCGTTTGTTTTGCGTTGCGGAAAAGCGGCTTCGTAGTCTGTGATAACGCTCCTGTCTGCCGTGAGATTGAACAGAGGCAAATATATAGGTTAAATCAAAATTATAGCTGATTTGAGCCGATTATTTTACGATGGAAATCTGATCATCCGGTATGGTTTCCATGCGTTTTAGGCAGAGGAGCAACTGAATCACTGCAAGGACGTCTTTCTGGCAATAGGTGGCTATGCGTTCGCTGTTTTGCTCCTCCCAGTATACCTTTCCCACCTGTGATCCGTCAATGTCGTCTTTGGGCGATGGGAATCCAAAAATAGCGCAAAGGAGCTTCAGTGAAGTGTAGTTTTTGTTGTCTCCGAATTTCCACATCTCAAGGGTATCCAGTAAAAAACGGGTTTCCCAGGGCTTTTTTCCACTGATGTCCAGGAGCTTCGGCAGTTTCATACGGTGGATGGCCAGTCTGCGACAGATGTAGGGGATGTCAAACTCCTTGATGTTGTGTCCGCATATGTAGTGCTTGTCGGGATTATTGTATGATTTATCGAGCAGGGCGACAAAATCTTCAAGTAACGCCTTTTCATCGTCGCCATAATAGGATTTTAGTCTGCAGGAAAGCGCACCGCTAACTGGGTCAGAGGAAACAATTCCTACCGAAATGCACACTATCTTTCCAAACTCTGCGTAAATGCCTGCTCTTTCGTAAACGTCTGCAATATCCTGGTCGGCAAGTTCGGAATCTTCCTTCCTCAGAATGGATTTAGCCTTATAATACCAGAGCTCCTTAATGGTTTCGTCGAGGTCTGAAAACTGCCTCTGCTGCGGTACGGTTTCGATGTCTAAAAACAGAATTTGGTTGAGTGGAAGTGAATCTGTCATTTGCAGTTTTGTGAGTTTGTTACTTCGCAAAAGTAAGCAATGGTATTGTATTTTTCACTTTCACCAGCCTTTATACTTACAAACAATGACTAAATGTAGGCCCTTTGTTTCTACTATTTTAGCAGTTTTTTCATGCGGGAATATTCTTCGCTATTGGTCGTAGTTCCGGTGCAACCCATGGCCTTTGCACGTTCCTCGATGTCTTTTATCCTGTTTTTGGGATCGGGGTGGGTGCTGAGAAATTCCGGTGGTGCTCCCGATTTGTCCTGCATCTTCTTGAAAAATCCGGCCGCTCCTGCAGCATTGTAATTGCCCGGACACAGGTAAATGACCGAATGCTCGTCTGCCTCAGATTCGTGGTTTCTGGAGAATTTAAGTCCCACGATGCTTGCAGTAATCTGCTTTGTGAGCTGAACAGATTGTTTTGTGGAATTTCCCGTCAGTAAAGTTAAAAGTATGTTCAGTCCGTATGCCTGTGTGATGCTGCGCCCTGTGTGACGCTGCGCAGCGTGCGCGATTTCATGACCCATCACACCCGCGAGCTGGTCCTCGCTGTCCAGAAATTTAATCAGTCCGGTGTAAACATAGATGTAGCCTCCCGGCGTGCAGAATGCGTTAAGGGTTTTATCATCATTAATAATCTTCACCTCCCAGGCGAAAACATCTTTGTTGGCTACCTTACCCGAATTCAAAATCTTTTGTGTAATTCCCCTGACATATGCATATACTTTTTCATTTCCTTTTTCAGGCAGAATCGGGTATTTTTTCGCATCTGACTCAATTTCGGATTTGACTTTTTTACCCAAATCCATCTCCTGCTCAATGGTTAGCAGATTGATTTCATCTGCCTTTTTGAGCATTTTTTTCAAAAACTGCGCATCGGCGCAAGAAGATAAAAAGGTGCAAACAGTTAACAGAAAAAACAGGCGTTTCATCGTCATAAATAAAGCAAAAGTTAGTATCCCTTCAAACGGGTAAAAAGTGTAGATATTATAGATAATAAAGCTGCAAGGCGCAGCTCAGAAATTAAAATTTCGTTAAAATCAGCTAAGGCTCTTTGGCGCCCGTCTCAAATTGATCGGCCTCGTGCTCGTCAAGACTGTGTTCTTCAGGATTTATAGGGAAGTCTTCCACGATGCGCAATGTTTTCCGAATCTGTTTTTCATGCCGTTGAACATGTGATTCAAAAAAACTGAGCATGCCCCAAATGTCCATAACTCCTGCCACGGGATGCTTGAAAGTTTCACCATCCAACACCACTGCGTCAAAAGACAACAGTGTCTCCCGAAGTGATTTTCGTTGGTTCAGCCATCTGTTTTTCAGATAATAAAAATTAGACTTTTCAGGGATGCCAACTGAATCAACTTCAGGAGCAGTGAGTTTCAACGGTTGACGCATGGATGTGCTTAGAAGAAGTGCCCGCAAACGGGAAGCAGCACCGGCCTTTTTTATTTTTCCCTTGCTGTTGGATAGTCTTCTTTTAACATGCGAGATAGAGCTCTGTTCGCTGAGCATCAGGTGAAAGATAATCTGATTGACTGACCAGGCATCGGGACCCGGTTTTTTGTTCAATTCCTCGTTAGGAAACTGACCAAGATACTTGAACAGACGTGCAATGTCCTGATCAAGTTCATCCAGAATCAAAGTTAATTTCCTATTTTCCATTCTGTTGTATTGCTGCCTGCAAACGCTTGATATCTTGTAGCTTCCGCAGCAGTTTTTCTGATTTGTCTAAGGTTGATTATGCCCTCAGGCCAAAGATAGGTCAATATTCAGCAATGCTCCAAAAAAATCATTTTACACTTGGTATTGGTAAGGTAAAAATACATCTCGGCCGGGCAAATTATCTTAAAACTTTAAGTAGAAAGGTATACTCCATCGCGACCTCCCTGAACATCTCGTATCTACCTGATGCACCCCCGTGCCCGGTATTCATATTGCAATGCAAAAGCAGTGGATTGCGATCAAGTTTCAGGGCCCTCAGCTTGGCAACCCACTTGGCAGGCTCCCAGTACTGAACTTGTGAATCGTGCAGACCAGTAGTCACCAGCGCTGCAGGGTACTGCTGTGCGCTGACATTGTCGTAAGGAGAGTAGGATTTTATGTATTCGTAATAGTGGGGATCGTTGGGATTTCCCCACTCGTCGTATTCCCCTGTTGTAAGTGGGATACTTTCGTCGAGCATTGTAGTCACAACATCCACAAAAGGTACTGCTGCTACGATGGCTTTGAAAAGTTCGGGGCGCATGTTCATTATTGCTCCCATGAGCAGTCCTCCCGCACTTCCGCCCATGGCTGCGAGCTGTTTTGAATCCGTGTAAGATTCTGAAATCAGGTGCTCTGCGCAGCGGATAAAGTCTTCAAACGTATTTTTCTTTTTTAGCAATTTGCCGTCATCATACCAATGTCTGCCCATTTCCTGTCCACCGCGTATGTGTGCGATGGCGAAAATCCAACCGCGATCAAGCAAACTCAGTCTCGACTGGCTAAAATAGGGATCCATGCTGTGTCCATACGAACCATAAGCGTAGAGCAATAGCGGCTGTGGGCCATGTTTTCGCAAGGACTTTTTATAAACGAGTGAAATAGGTACTTTTACACCGCCTGTGCCTTCGGCAAAAATCCGCTCGCTTGTGTATTCGCTACTGTCGTATCCTCCGACAACAATCTGCTGTTTCAGTAGAGTGCTACCGCAGGTTGAAGGGTCATACTCGTACACGCTGTTGGGTACCGTCATGGAAGTGTAGGCAAACCTGAATCTGGAGGCATGAAAATCAGGGTTTCCGCTAGCGTAAATGCAAAAGGCATCCTCACCAAGGTGTATGTATTTTTTTGTTCCTTTTTTCCAGTCAACGACGCAGAGTTGTGAATTGCCGTTTATACGTTCCGACAGCACATAGAAGTCGCTGAAAATATCGATGTCTTCCAGCAAAACATCTTCCCGGTGTGGAATCAGTTCCTGCCAGTGCGTACTCCGTGGGTTGCCAATTTTTGTTTTCAGCAGCCTGAAATTGCGGGCATCAAGATTGCTGATGATGTAAAAAAAATTTTCGTGATGGTCGACGGAATATTCGTGGTCGCGTCTTCGCGGCTCAATCACCTCAAAATCTCCAAGCGGATGACTCGAATCAAGAAAGCGATACTCATTGGACAGGGTAGAATGAGAGCCGATTAGCAGGTATTTTCCTGATCTTGTTTTGGTTATACTGCAAATAAATGTTTCGTCTGCCTCTTCATAAATCAGAGTGCTGTCCTCGTTTTGTGCTAAAAGTTCATGTCTGAAAATTTTGCATGAGCGCAGGGATTGACCATCTTTCCAGGTATAAAAAACAAACTTGCTATCCGCCGACCAAACGACTCCGCCATTGGTGTTTTGAATGTTCTTCTGAAGGTTTTCTCCAGTCTCCAGATTTTTGAATTTCAGAGTGTACTGACGACGGCTGATGGTATCTTCGCCATAGACCAGCCATTGATTGTCGGGGCTGACGCTGTATCCGCCCAAGTGGTAATATTTGTGACCTGCGGCGAGCGCATTGCAATCCAGCAGAATCTCTTCTGGCTGCTCCTGAGTGCCTTTTTTTCGACAGATGATAGGGTATTCCTTTCCCGTTTCGAAGCGGGTGTAGTACCAGCAACCATTGTCAAAAACGGGTACCGAAGAATCATCCGGCGCAATTCTGCCAATGATCTCGTTATAGATGCTGTTTTCGAGTTCCTTTTCAGAGCTCATGAACGCTTCGGTGTACGCATTTTCTGCTTCCAGGTATACTATGGTTTCCTGGTTTTCGCGTTCATTTAGCCAGTAGTAATCATCAATCCGCTTGTCGTTGTGGATGATAAGTTCCTTCGGGTTTTTCGCGGCCACGGGTGGGGTGAGATTGTTCATAATCTTTGGGTTTAAATAGATTCCAACTGAGCTTGTGCTGAAACGGCGGTAAAGATAGGTGCTTTTGATTAATGGCTTTTCTTAATAATGGATTTGCCTGTGGATATATTGTCGGCGGCAGATGATCTGCTCAATTTTTTATGCAAAAATTGTGAAAGCTAAGGCTGTCGCCGTGGAATACATTTAGGTCAACACACTCTCCAATACCGGCGATGCGGCCTTTATCGTTGTGTTGCCAGAAATGCCAGTCCTCGCCCGGTTCGAGTTGAGGGCAGTCGCCGCTATATTGTGCGATCCATATGGGGTAGCCCTTCAGTCGTCCCTTGACGACCCGGCTGTAGAAATGGGTATTGGTGTAAATGATAGGTTTAACCCGATAATGTTTTTCGATTATCCGAAGCCATTTTTTGCAAGCAGTTGCGATGGCCTTATCTGACTTGCCATCATTCGCTTCGATATCCAGCACAGGAGGAAGATCCCCGTTTTCAAATCTGTTGTTGGAGATGTAGTGCAGCGCCTGTTGGCGAGCATTCAAGCGGGGAAGAAAAAAATGGTAGGATCCTCTGCTGAGGTGATGTTCTCTCGCTTTGTTCCAATTACTGCCGAAAGAGGGGTCCATGTGACTGATTCCCTCAGTGCACTTTATAAACACAAACCTGATTTGATTGCTATCCAGTTTTACACCAGCCACTTTCGCCCAGGAGATCTTTCCGTTGTGTCGTGATATGTCGATGCCGTGTACATCGTAGCCTTCAGGAACCCTGTTTACGATAGGCTTCGGCTTTCTAGGTTCTTCCGGAAATCCTTTGCCATGGGAAAATAGCAGCACCGTCAGTAGCACCAATTTCCAGCTCAAAAACCATAAGATTTTGTACATCGTTTGCACAACAGTGTAAGTTTTGTTGCAAAGATAGGGTAGCCTGAGGAGATGATCGCAGAAAAATTGTTAACATTAAGTTAGCATGCCGGGGGCTGTATTGATAAATTTTCGTTAATGGTTGTTGGTTTTTTGTTTGGCTCGTTATCTTGCGCAGGATTTGTACTGATACTTAAGTAATCTGCAACGATTTTTTAGCAAACAAGTACGCAGTAAATCAATAATAGCCATGACCAACAAATTTAAAAACAAATACCGCATTCCCACTGCCCGCGCAACATTTTGGAATTATGGTTGGAATGCCGCCTATTTTATCACAATTTGCACAAAAAACAGAAAATGTTGGTTTGGCCACGTCGCACACCGTGAAATGGTATATTCAGGTATCGGCCGGATCGCCCACAAATGTTGGTTGGAAATCCCTGATCATTTCCCATTCGTAAAATTGGATGCATTTGTAATAATGCCCAATCATGTGCACGGCATTATCATAATCAATAAAAATGTGTCGGTCGGTGCAGAGACGCAAAATACTGCGTCTGAACATTTGCAATTGGGGGGTGATCCGCAAAATGTTGCGTCTGTACAGTTGCAATTGGTCGATAATCCGCAAAATATCTGCAATCAAAATCCAATTTCCGCAGATGATTTTCCAAATATCTGCAATAAAAATCCATTGCAAATAGATGCAATGAAAAATCAGTTTGGGCCGCAATCCCAGAATCTGGCATCCATTGTTCGTGGTTTTAAAATTGGGGTCACCAAATATGCGCGAGCCATTCATCCTGAATTTATGTGGCAGGCTCGTTATCACGACATAATCATTCGTGATCAGCGATCGTTTATAAACATTGCCAACTACATTTTGAATAACCCTGCAAAATGGGAAAAAGATAAATTTCTCACCTGATGGTAAAATATAACACCGACAGCAGCGCTCAGATTCAAGCTGAAAAATCAGATGATTTTGTACTTCATATGCAAACTAGTGTAAGTTTTGTTTGCAAGCAGAGTGTCTTCAGTGGAGGTGGGGAAGAAGAATATGTATCGCCTTTATAACATGACCTAACTTGAACTTTAGAGTGGAGATTGTTTTTTATATATTATTATATTGCAATAGATTAAGTCAAAAATTAAGTTATTAAAATGTTCAGATTTATCTTATTTATTGTTTTTTTATTGGGGGCAATTTTTCCTTCAGTAGCCCAGGACAACTGCCAGTTGAAAAACCCACTCTGCTTTTATAACACTGATATTTTTTCCTACTTACAGGTACTGCACAAAAACCAACAATACGATCAATTGAGTCCATTTTTCTACGGACCTTTCTGCAAACAAAGAAAAAAAGCAGATTTGATTGACAAATTGAGTGATGTTAATTTTGGCTATGCCCTTAAAAGGGTCGGTATTAAAGAGATAGAAAAGAACAAATGGTCTGTAACCTACCAGCGGACTATTTTCGGCACAAATGAGAATTTCAAAATTGAGTGCGCACTTATCAACGATACATGTAGGGTATTTATCGATCAAACGCAGTGGAATCGCATATTCATGAAAAGATAGGCTGCCAACCAATGCATGTTGCCTTACTACGAATATTGGGAAAATATTTTAACCAACATAAAGGTGTGCTGTACAGGCTACTTGTCCATGATGAATACCACAACAAAAGTTTATTTCAACAGAGTTTTTATATTTCAATGTGTTGATTGATACGGTTGTCTGAGAAGTTCAGAATTAGATGCCTCGACTACTCATCTCTTACCCAAAAAAACATCTTATCTTGCGCGACTTTTTAGCATTAAACTGAAATGCCGATGAAGATTTTACTGGTGAGCGCAACAGAATTTGAAATTCTGCCTTTTATGGGGCAAACCTCGTGGCCCGATATCAACATATTGTTGACCGGGGTCGGACAGATGCAGACATCCTTTCATACCGGTGTGGCATTGCAAAAAGATAAGTTTGACCTAATCATCAATGCAGGTATTTGCGGTAGTTTTCGGCCGGACTGGGCGCCTGGAAAGGTCGTCAACGTGGTTTCTGAACAGTTTGGTGACTTGGGGGTGGAAGAGTCCGATGGTTCATTTACAGATATGTTCAAGCTGGGTTTTATGGAAAAAGATTCCTTTCCTTTTACAGGTGGAACTATGCTCAACAACGATGCCCTTGGATTCGGATTTCTCGAAGAGGCACATGGACTGACGGTCAACAAGGTTCATGGTTCTCAACCGTCTATTGATCGTATGCAACAGCAATACCGGGCTGATGTTGAGACCATGGAAGGTGCAGGATTCTTCTACGCCTGCCTGATGCACAGGGTTCGGTTTCTCCAAATCAGGTCCGTTTCCAATTTCGTGGAGTCGCGCAATCGCGAAAATTGGAAAATTGAACTTGCACTCGACAATTTACATGGTGTGCTCAACCAGATTTTAACCTCACTGCACTAGTTCTCAGTGATTTAGCGCAGCCTTACCCTTGCTAGTCCCTCCGAAAAATCTCTTGCGTCCTTGTAGCGTTGTGCCGAAATCAGCTCTCCGCGCCAATTGAGGTAGCCAAATCCTTTCTGGTCGGTTACTCTTGCGAAGCCGCCCTGAAAGCTCCATGCCAGATTGTAGATTGGCTTTACAATGATGTTCAATTGCTCGTCCATAAATCCCCATAGATCGCCATGGCGGAACGCTATTCTATTTTCGGAAATACGATAAAGTTGCCTGAATTGAATTGGTATCAGCAATTTTCCGGAACAGGACAGTAGTCCGTAATAATTGCCGCTTCTCACCTGCCAGATGGTGTCGCCAAAAGGAGTGATTTCTTCAAATGTGCTGTCAGAGCGGATCCTGTTTTTTCTGTCAGTAAGCCGCTGCACCCCGTCTTTTTCGCAGAGGATGGATTTAGGATGGTAGTGCAGCACCATGCAATTCTTCAGATTAGCCTGCTGTTGGCCACGATAATTAAATACAACACCCTTGTCTCTCAGTATACAGACCAGGTACCCGTTAGGTTGAACATTGATGTGTTGGTATTTTGGTTTCAGTAGCCAGCTGCCATCTGTTTTGATGATACCAAATTTTCCCAGCAATTTTACCTTGGCAATACCATTTTCGAAATCTGAGGCCTGCTCAAAATAGCCCTCCAATGCTTTTTTACCCTTTCTGTCGATATAGATTAGGCCCCTTTCCGTTTCTGCTACAGCCTTTCCCTCATGAAAATCGGATGCGTTTTCATAGACCGGAGGAATCAGAAACCTGCCTTTCTTATCAATGAAACCGATTTTATCATCCTTGTTCAACACCCTCGCGATGCCCTCCCGGAACGCCCATGTGCCTTTGAATGTACAAGGAATGACTATTTCGCCATATGTGTTGATAAAGCCCCACATGTTCTGCTGTTTGACGGCTGCCATGTTTTCGGAAAAGTGGTCTGCATCCTCAAAATGACCACTGATTTGAAGTCTGCCAAGGGTATCGATAAATCCCCACTGAGGTGTCGCACGGATGTATTTGGAACTGTCAGAGGGTTCTTCTTGAGTACCAGTGTGCATTTCAGATGATTTCTTCCCATTACTGCATTGGCTGCATCCCGATGCGAGCAGGAGCAGCACTATCACGCTGTAAAAAATAACAGACTTTGTCATCAAGGACAAAATTACGCATTTAAGTCAATCGGCTGTTTGAAAATGAGGCCTTATTTGCGGAATTGTTGCGCCGATCGATATTCCTTAAATGAAGTTCATTTTTTATAACGAACCTTCCATTAGCGGATATTTTTGGAGGAATGACTTGCAGAAATATTGACACCCTTCAACTTTAAGTGTAGTTTTCATTTTTTGTCTGGTTGGCATCTGCAACTTTATGTTTTCTTTCTTATCTACGAATATATTTTGATACATAATTAATAACCCAACTTACTCTTCAACGAATTGTAAATTTCAATATACTCT
>CANHEE010000051.1 GCA_947459655.1 Lewinellaceae bacterium | reverse complement strand
GCGGTTTCTACAATCAGTGGCTTGAGCAAACGGAAGGGAATGTCTTCCGATTCAACAATCTGCTCGGCAATCTGGTAAAGATAATTCCCGAAATTATTGACAAAAGTTGCGGCCACATGTAAAATGGAACGCTGCTCATCGGTAATTTCGTAAACGTTTGGTGAAAGATACAGAGCGAGTTTGTGTAGAAGCGCAAGGTCTTCTGCAGTATTGGCATCAACACATACCGGCAGATTCTCCCAGTCCTGAGTCCGCACTTCTGAGAAGGTCTGCAGTGGATAGAGTATCCCAAACCTGCTGCTAAATGGTTCCAAAATCGTTCTCGCAGTGGCTCCAGACGTATGTGCGATCAGACGGTTGCTCACCTTTTTGCTTATTTTTTCAGCTACTTCAGTAATTGCAGCATCGTTAACTGCCAGAATATAAGCATCGGCATCCGTTGCAATATCCTCAAAAGAGGTGATAAAACGGGCTTTTAATAGTTTGGTCAGACCCTCATGTCTGTCCCAGTGTCGGGTCAGCACCTGCAATACTTCCACGCCTTTCTCTTCGAATCGCCTGGCGAGGTGACCCCCCACATTTCCGGCTCCAATGATTACAATTTTCATCGGGCAGCCAGTTTACTGTGTCTGACACCATAGCTGAAATAGATGACCAGTCCGATGATCAGCCAGATTACAAAAATGGCCCAGTTCGTGACGCCCAGTTCGGTCATCAGATACAGATTGGTGAGTATGCCCATTACGGGAAGAAGGGAAAAGCGGTATTTGAAGGCCGTGATACCGAGTAATGCCCAGGTAATCCAAAACACAAAAAGGAGGGGTTTTTCTGTCAACATCAGTAAAAAATGACCGGAGCTGATGGCAAAATAAAAAGCGATCAGGAATGCAGGGGCAATGATGTATTGTCCGTTGACATAGGGCACCCTGAATTTTGCGTGCTCGGATAATCCTGAGGAATCCATGTATAATATCCCTGCGCAAACCAGGATGAAGGCAAAAAAAGTACCCACGCTGGTCAAGTCGACAAAGAAGCCCATGTCCAAAAACATGGCCGGTATACCGACGATTACGCCCGTTACCAGGGTAGAAAACCAAGGTGTTTTGAACTTTGGATGGATAGCGGAAAACTTTGGCCAAAGGAGGCCGTCCCTGCTCATCGTCATCCAGATGCGGGGCTGACCAAGCTGATAAACCAACAATGCGCTGGTGATGGCCACTACGGCACTCACAGATATGATGCCCGCTATGAAATCGAAACCCACAACGTGAAAAACATATGCGAGTGGGTCATCCACTTTCAGTTCCTTGTAATTGACCATTCCCGTGAGCACTAGGGTTATGGCGACGTACAAAACGGTGCAGATAATCAGGCAGTAAATCATCGCCTTTGGCAAATCACGCTGCGGATTTTTACATTCTTCGGCGGTAGTAGAAATGGAGTCAAAACCGATAAATGCGAAAAAAACAGAGGCCACACTGCCGAGTACGCCATTGATGCCATTGGGTGCAAATGGCGACCAGTTGGCCGGCTTTATGAAAAACACACCGCCAAAAATAACGAGTAAAATTACCCCCAGCTTGATGATGACCATGATGTTTGAGGCGTTGCGGGATTCTCTGATACCCATATACACAAGTCCGGTGACAAAAAGGGTTATTAGTCCTGCAGGAAGGTCGCATACCAGCGGAAAACCCATGATTTTGGGTGCTGTTGCATACGCATTTGCCGCACTTAACGTCGAAGTCGAGAGCGCATTCATCTTTTCGGCGTCACCGGCAACTTTGGCGACTTCTGCTGCTGCTAACCGCGCAGAATCCGGATCAATAGTCAGGTAATCCGGAAAATGGATACCAAAGCCGTCCAGCATTGAAATAAAATACTCAGACCATGAGATCGCAACCACCATGTTGGAAACCGCATATTCCAGAATGAGCGCCCATCCGATGATCCAGGCGAAAAGCTCGCCGAAAGCCACGTATGCGTAGGTATAGGCAGATCCGGAGACCGGTACGGTAGAGGCAAACTGGGCATAGCTCAGTGCAGTAAAAACACAGGCGATAGCGGTAAATACGAAAAGGAGAGAAACTGCAGGTCCACCCTCAAAACTGGCACGTCCGATGGTACTGAAAATACCTGCACCTATGATTGCCGCAATTCCCAGGAGCGTGAGGTCCCTAACGCCCAGTATTTTGTGCAACCCATGGTCTGTTGCGGTCGCATCTGAATTTAATACCTGGTGGATGGATTTTCGCCGGAATAATTGCTGTAAACTCATGTTTTGATGAAAGTGGTTACGCCCAAAAGTAAGTAATAAATCGCATGGATTCGGGTAAAATTAACTTTTTTTCCTGCCCGTGGGTACAATGCCATTTTTAATTTTTCAAAATTACTATCTTTGCTTTATGGATACGAGCAGAATTATTCTTTCCCAACCCCAGTTCAATCTGGTCATCGAGCGACTATGTCACGAGTTGATAGAGACCTACGATGATTTTAGGGATACCTGCATGATCAGTATCCAACCTCGTGGAACGCCGCTTGCGGACAGAATTTACCGTCGCCTGACTGAACTTGGAGTTCCTGCATTTCCATACGGAAAACTCGATATCACCTTTTACCGCGACGATTTCCGTAGGGGAAAACAACTCAGCGCCAGCACAACCGAGATGAATATGCTCGTGGAAGATATGAAGGTCATACTTGTCGATGACGTGTTGTACACCGGAAGATCTGTGCAGGCGGCACTGACAGCTCTGAACCATTACGGCAGACCGGCTCATGTAGAACTGCTGGCTTTGGTTGACCGACGCTTCAACCGCCACCTACCGGTGCAACCCGATTTCATCGGAATTTCCATCGATGCTCTCGAAGAAGAATACGTCAAGGTGGTTTGGGGAACGGAAGGTGACGACGAAATTATCCTGTATCCTAAAAAAGTATGAAGAATAGAACCGACAGAATAGCGGCGCAGTCTTTCCTTGTCATTTGCTAATTGTAAAAAACTCATGCTCAGCACCAGACATCTTACAGGCATAAAAAACATCACTGAAGCAGATATCCAGTTGATTTTTCAGACAGCTGAGGAGTTCAAGGAAGTCATCAACAGGCCCATCAAAAAAGTGCCTTCACTGAGGGACATGACAGTGGCCAATCTGTTTTTTGAAAATTCTACCCGCACAAGGGTCTCTTTTGAGCTGGCTGAGCGGAGGTTGTCTGCCGATATTGTCAATTTTTCTGCTTCTGCATCATCTGTAAGCAAAGGTGAGACGCTGCTGGATACCGTCAACAACATCTTGGCAATGAAGGTCGATATGGTTGTGATGCGCCACCCCGCTCCCGGAGCCTGTGCCTTTCTGGCCAATAAAATCAAGGCCAATATTGTCAACGCCGGCGACGGCACCCACGAGCACCCGACACAGGCGCTGCTGGATGCCTTTTCGATGAGAGAACATCTGGGGGATCTGGCCGGTAAAAAAATCTGTATTTTTGGAGACATTCTGCATTCCCGCGTTGCGCTAAGCAATATTTTCTGTTTGCAGAAACTCGGCGCCCATGTGAAGGTCTGCGGACCGCCGACTTTGATTCCAAAACATATTGGCGGACTGGGCGTAGGTGTGGAACACGATGTCAGAAAAGCACTGGAATGGTGCGATGTGGCCAATATCCTGAGGATACAACTCGAAAGGCAGGACATACGCTATTTCCCCTCGCTGAGGGAATACAGTCAGTACTTCGGTATCAATAAAGCGCTACTCGACAGTCTGGGGAAACAGATTCTGATCATGCACCCCGGTCCGATAAACAGGGGAGTGGAAATCACCAGTGACGTGGCCGATTCGGAACATTCCCTAATCCTGCAACAAGTGGAAAATGGTGTGGCGATCAGGATGGCGGTGCTGTATCTGCTGGCCAATCAGTAATCTTACCTTCTAATCAACGCGCCCAGTTTTTCTTCATACTGCTTCATCAGCGGGTTCATGATCTGGTCAATATCCTTGTCGCTGAGCGTTTTGTTACTGTCTTCAAAAACGAAACTCACCGCGTAGGACTTTTTGCCCGCACCCAGTTTGTTTTCATCCTGGAAAACATCAAAAAGGTTGACCTCCTTGAGCAAGTCTTTGGCCGTTTTTTGTGCAATCATTCTGATTTCCTCAAAATGGGTTTTTTCATCGATGACCAACGCGAGGTCGCGGCGGACTGATGGGAACTTTGATGGCTCACGGAATACCGTTGCAGACTTTTTGAGGGCGTTGATCAGCGCATCCCAATGGAAATCAGCGTAATATACAGTCTGACGGATGTCCATCATCTTGGTCAGCGAACCCTTTACTTTTCCAAACTGAACCCATATTTGCGGGCCACGGTGAATCTGAAGTGCATAGCTGAAATCATCATTTTTGGCTTCGGATACCTGGAAATTGCTCAATCTGAGTCTGGCCAGCAAGGCCTCAACAATACCTTTCAGCGTGTAATAAGTGGCATCGCTGTCTTTTTCCAGCCAGTTTTCCGGTTTTTTCTTTCCCGTTAGAAATATGGCCAGGTGGTTGCTTTCACTGTATGAACCTTCTTTTTTGAGGTAAGTTTTTCCGAATTCAAAAAGTTTCAGGTCGGGATTCTGACGATTTTGGTTGTGTGCGATCGCCTCCAGTCCTGAAAACAGCATTTTGGGACGCATGATATCCAGGTGCTGGTTGATGGAATTGGCAATATAAACCAGTTCATTTTTAGAAATTCCACTTTCGGTATAGTATGCCGACTGGGACAGACTCAATGACATCGCCTCATGAAAGCCCATGGCTGCAAGCTGCGCTGAAGCCATGTTCCTTATCTGCACCGGATTTGGCTTCGTACTTTCACTAATGGTGCTTTTCACCTGTCGAGGGATGGCGACCTTGTTGAATCCGTAGATTCGGAGTATCTCCTCAATAACATCGACCTCTCTGAGTACATCGGCTTTGTTGGTAGGTACAATGGCGGTTAGTCCATCCTTGTCTACATTGTCAATGCCGATACCGAGTGCGCTCAGAATCTCCAGTATGTTGGCTACCGGGATTTCTTCTCCCAGTAATCTTTTGATGTTTCTGAAAGAAACAGGGATGCGCCGTGGCTCGACCGGATCAGGATAGATGTCTGTGATGGCAGAGGAGACCTGACCTCTTGCCAGTTCCTGAATAAGCAGGGAAGCTCTTTTCAGTGCATAAACACAGCTGTTTGGGTCGCTCCCTTTTTCAAATATTTTTGATGAATCGGTTCTCGTATTGTGCCTGGTCCCCGAGCGGCGGGTGCTCATTGGATTGAAATGGGCAGATTCCAGAAATATCGCAGTAGTATTTTCAGAAACCCCGGAGTCGGGACTGCCGATGACACCGGCGATGCAGAGTGGTTTGTCTAGGCCGTCACAAATCATGAGGTCTTCAGCGGAAAGTTTCACGGTGACATTCTCTCCGTGCTCATTTTTCTTTAGTGTTGTAAAGGCAGTGCCTTCCGGCAGATTTTTCACCCTGATTTCTTTTCCGCTGATTTGATTCAGATCAAAGGCATGGAGTGGCTGTCCGAGTTCGTGCATCACGAAATTGGTGATGTCCACGATGTTGTTTCGGGTATTTACGCCGATAGAGGTGAGTATGGATTTCAGCCATTCGGGACTTTCTTTGACTTCAATTCCGGAGATGACGATTCCTGAATAGCGTGGGCAGGAGAGGCTGTTTTCTACTTTTACTGAGACGCTATTCTCAGTATTTTTTACGACAAAATCCTCTACCGAAGGCAAATGTACCGTTCCGGTATGTCCGTAGTTGATTTTAAGTGCTGCGGCAAGGTCTTTGGCAACACCGATATGAGAGGTTGCATCGCTTCTGTTGGGGGTTAGTCCAACTTCGAATACGATATCACTCTCCAGTTTGAAATACTCGCCTGCCGGTGTGCCGTTTGGCAGATTTGTATCGAGGATTAGGATGCCATCGTGAGAATTTCCGATGCCGATTTCGTCTTCGGCGCAGATCATGCCCTCTGAAAGGTGTCCATAAGTTTTCTTGGATGATATTTGAAAAAGTGGCGATCCGTCGGCATTGTAGAGGGTAGTTCCGATGGTGGCAACAACCACCTTTTGTCCTCTGTCGACATTTGATGCTCCGCAAACAATTTGAGAAGGGTTTTCGGCTCCAATATCTACTGTACAGAGGCTGAGTTGCTTTTCCTTTACCTCAAAGCGCTCGCAGGTCAGAACTTCCCCAATGACAAATCCTCTTAAACCACCGGGTACGGCATCGCATGTTTCCATACCCTCTACTTCCAGGCCTATTTCGGTCAACACTTCGGAGACCTTTTCTGGGTCGAGGCAGATATCGGTGTAATTTTTAAGCCAGTTTAACGAAACTCTCATAATTCCCTTGCTGTTTGAGCTGCAAAGGTACAGTTTTCAACGCAAAAAAGGAAAGCGGAGCGGGTAACTGATTTTCAACGGACTACTTTGGCACGGTGACGTCGTAGTAGGTTGCCGACACGCCGCCCCAAACGCCCAATCCGCCTTTAATATTTGTTTTTATTCTGGTGTAGGTCGAGAAAGGTCCCTGATTTTGTGCGCTTTGCTCGGCTGTTCGCCAGAAGTCAAATTGCGCCTCGTCGATACACATGTATCTGACCGTTACTTTTTCGCCCTTTTTGTACAGGCCTCTGGTTTCAAAATTGAAATTTCCGGAATTGGGACGAGTAGGTTTGGAAAGCGGAAACTCAAAACTTGGTTTGCCATCAAAGAAATTATCGTTGATGACAGAGTTGCCGCCTGCAATAAAGGATTTTCCCTCTTCGGCAATCATAGATCGGTAATAATTTTTGGTTCCGGCAGGGTCTGAAATGTAACCGCGCATTTGCATCATTGAGTCTATGATATTGTTGTACGTAGGTATCAATTTGATAGAGTCAAGTGCTACTCTCTTGGGAATCGTTGTCGCGGATGTGACGGTTTTTCCGTCGGCTTTTACTGTCAGATAGTAGGTTCCACCATCGACAGCTTTGACTTTTCCGAGGAATTTTGTGTAGATGCAAAGATTGGCACCACCAATACTGTCTGCATCAAATCCCAGAAAAGCGGAAACCAGCTTTTTCTCTGCAGCGCTCAATGTATTCAGACAAAAAGGTGCCAGTGTATCCGTGCTGGTACCATCGGAGATGGTTACAAATGCATCCCTGATCGTCATTTGCTCCAGTTTGGCAGGGTCAAACTCGCGGAAAAAATTGGCGCTGCGGGTCAGTATGACGTAGGGAGGAATAGGCCGGTCTGAGGATTCAATGTATCCCTCAACAACGATATCCGGTTCGTCGTTTATGTTCTCGGGAATGTACTCCCTTTCACATGCGCTGAACAGGAGCAGTGCAAGAGCAAGCATCCAGATGGGAGCTATGATTGAATAGCGATGTATTATTTCCATTTGAAATTCCAGGTTACAGAGGGTATGATTGGGAAAATGGTTACTTTATAAGCCGTAGCTTTGGTGGTTCCCGTATTGAAATTCTGCTCAAAATCGTTATATAAAAAGACGGTATTCAGCCTGTTGTACGCGTTGTATACCGCAAAACTCCAACTTGATTTGAAGCGTTTTTCGCTTTTTGGATGACGGGTGTATGTCGCCGAAATATCCATACGATGGTAGTTTGGAATCCTGGCGCTGTTTCTTGGTCCGTAGGAAATGAAAGGCCTGTTGTCGACAAAATAAACACTCTCTGTCGGTGTATAGGCATTTCCAGTGCTGAAGACAAATATCCCCCCCAGCTCCCATTTTGAACTCAGTTGATAGTTGGCCACCACCGAGAGGTCGTGCCTTCTGTCATAAATGATGGGAAAAGGTTTTCCGTCGTTGATTTCACTAAAAACGCGGTCTGTTTTTGAGAGCGTGTAGCCAATCCAGCCATTCAGTTTACCCTTGTTTTTTCTTAGAAAAAACTCAGCGCCATAAGAGTAACCCCTTCCGAAAATGAATTGGCTTTCCAGATCGACCGCCGCATCGGGAACGTAGTCTTCACGGTAGTCAATCTGGTTTTTCATGTCTTTGTAATACACTTCAACCGAGGCCTCGTACTGATTATTGCGGATGTTGCGAAAATAACCAAGCGCATACTGCCACGCAATTTGCGGTTTGACAAACTCCGTACTGGGCACCCACAAATCACCCGGTAGTGTCGAGTTGGAATTGCTCACCAAATGAATATACTGGTTGTTTCGGGTTATACCGGCTTTTACCGAGGAGGCACTATTTAGGCTGAATTTTGCACTCCAGCGCGGCTCCAGTCCGACGTAAGTCTTTACCGCCTCTCCCTTTGCGTAGTTTTTTCCCGTTAGCAGCGATTTGTATTCACCTACCTGGGTGAAAGAGGAAATCCGCAGACCATAATTCATGCTAAATCTGCTGTTGATTTTCCATTCATCGGTGACGTAAGCGGCCACATCGTGCGCGTGGTATTCTTTCTTGTTGTTGGAAAATTCCACGTCTCCGCTCTTCGCGGTTGCGACACCCGGATTGAAAGTATGGTAAATGTAATTCGCGCCGTATTTGATGCTGTGTCCATTGTTGGCATAGTAGTCAAGATCCATCTTCAGATTCAGGTCGCGAATACCACTTAGGTATCTGAAACTAAAGGATTCCCTGCTGCTCCCAGCCTCAAAATTGTAGTCATTAAAAATGGCTGAAACATTCAGAAACAGTCGGTCTGAAAAAAGGTGGTTCCACCTCAGCGTGGCCGTTGAATTTCCGTAAGGGAGCGAGAGCGAAATATTACGCCTGTTCGAATTGTACTGCAGGACATCCCGGCCAAAGTAGGCACTAAAAAAAACGTGGTCCTTATCAGAAAATTTATGATTGGCCTTTACATTCAGGTCGTAAAAGTAGTAATTGGTGCCTGCAAAATTGGTCGTTTTAATGTAGGGCTGTGCCAGGTCAAGTGCGTAGGTTCGTCTGCCCGAAACAATAAACGAACTCTGGTCTTTTTTTATGGGTCCCTGCACAGTTAGTCGCGAGGCAATCAGTCCGATACCGCCTTCCACGGCATATTGTTTGTCGTTGCCCTCTTTCATCTGAATGTCTACAACGGATGAAAGTCTGCCACCATAATTGGCAGGCATACCGCCTTTGATGAGCGTAGTATTTTTGATGGCATCGGAATTGAAAACCGAGAAAAAGCCCAGCAGGTGCCCAGAGTTGTACACCGGAGCCTCATCGAGCAGAATCAGGTTCTGGTCAGGCCCACCGCCGCGCACATAAAATCCTACTCCGCCCTCGCCTGCTGATTTCACCCCCGGTAAAAGCTGAATGGCTTTGATGACATCAACCTCTCCCATAAGTGTGGGGAGCTTTTTGATGGCATCCATTTTCAGGTCGACGGTTCCCATTTCGGTGCTCTGAACGTTTTTGTCTTTCTGTTCGGCGCTAATCACAACCTCCTGCATCTGGATGCCTTCAACCTGCAGGTCAAAATTCATTTTTTTGTTTTCGTTCAGTTCAATCTGCACAATTTTCTCGGCGTAACCGATATAGGAAATGGTTATCCGGTAACTTCCCTTGGGGAGATTCATCGAAAAGAAGCCGTAATTGTTGGACAGGGTTCCTTGTGTTACATTGTTTTTGTTGTAAACACTGGCTCCGATGAGGGTTTCACCGGTAGAAGCGTCTCTCACATAACCTGAAAGCGTGAATGTCTGCGCCTCAGCTTGTTCGAGAAAAAAGAAGAGTGGAAGTATTGAAAGGAAGAAATTGCGCATAGTTATCTGGTAGTACAAATGGCAACAAAAGGTGGTTAAAAGGCTTTTGATGTCCGGTAAAAGACGATAATTTCAGGTCAACCCTTCGGGTCAGATGAAGTATAGCCTGCGGTTATTTGCGGGTCATTCCGACAGCACAATAGTGGATGCCTGAAATTCAGTACTATAGACACATGATATAGCACAAAAGTTTACACAAAGGGCAGGAATTTCAAGTTCGCGACAGAATGGCTGAAAAGCGATACCTAAAGCAATTGTGATAGCTGATAAAATGCTTACCTTTGCACCAAAGAAACCTATTGCCGCTATCCGGCCACGCTGCGGTCTTCAATTGCAACGCTTTTTTGTGATTTGCGTATGATGTCTGCCAATGTAGCGCGATTCCGGCAAATCTGAACATAAACCAATCCTGCTAAAACTTTTATATTGATGACTTCACACGAAATTAGACGTGCGTTTCTGGATTTTTTTGAAAACAAAAAACACAAAATTGTCCCCTCAGCTCCGCTGGTACTTAAAAACGACCCGACGCTGATGTTTACCAACTCAGGGATGGTCCAGTTCAAGGATTATTTCCTGGGTAATGGAACGCCGCCCTCGGTCCGCATCGCAGACACACAAAAGTGTTTGCGCGTGAGTGGAAAACACAACGATTTAGAAGATGTTGGATTTGATGGCACCCATCATACACTGTTTGAGATGCTCGGTAATTGGTCTTTTGGCGATTACTTTAAAGAGGATGCCATAGCGTGGTCATGGGAGTTGTTGACCGAAAAACTGGGCTTGCACCCAGACCGTCTTTATGCCACCGTTTTTGGCGGCGACAGCAAAGAAGACCTGGGAAGCGATGAGGAAGCGCGCAACTACTGGAGAAAGTTCCTGCCGGAAAACCATATCCTCGACGGCTCAAAAAAAGACAATTTCTGGGAAATGGGCGCTCAAGGTCCGTGCGGACCTTGCTCCGAACTGCATTATGACTTCAGATCAGACGCTGAACGTGCACTTGTACCCGGGGAGACACTGGTGAACAAAGACCACCCGCAGGTAGTGGAAATCTGGAACCTTGTATTCATGCAGTTTGAGCGCCGGGCAGATGGTTCGCTGATCGTGCTGCCTGCTCAGCATGTGGACACCGGAATGGGATTTGAACGCCTCTGCATGGTTATGCAGGGCAAACAATTTACCTATGATACCGATGTTTTCACCCCGCTGATTAAACATATCGAGCAGCGAAGCGGCATTAAATATACCGGTAGCTACGACCGCACTGCATTGTCAGACGTAGCCATCAGGGTAGTGGCTGACCATATTCGCGCCGTTGCCTTTACCATCGCCGACGGACAGCTGCCGGCATCGGGTGGGGCAGGTTATGTCATCAGACGGATTCTGCGCAGGGCAGTCAGATACAGCTATTCCTTTCTTTCGTTGAAAGAGCCTTTCTTCAATACGCTGGTTCCCATACTGGCATCTGAATTTGCGGATGTGTTCCCTGAGCTCAATGCGCAAAAAGATTTTGTACAAAAAGTGATTCTGGAAGAAGAAAAATCCTTCCTCAGAACACTGGAGAGCGGATTGAGAAGAATGGAAAATATTCCGGTCACCAACAGCCGCATCAGCGGTGCCGATGCCTTCGAACTATTTGATACCTACGGCTTTCCGCTGGATTTAACGGAGTTGATTGCCCGGGAAAAAGGCCTGAGTGTTGATACAGATGGATTTGAGCAAGCACTTCGGGAGCAGAAGGCACGGTCGAGGGCAGATGCTGCAAAGCAGGTGGGCGACTGGACGGTTCCTGCAGGAGGATCGGAGGAAGAGGCAGATACTCGGGTCGACTTTATCGGCTACGATGACTTGTTTGTCAACCAGGCCAGGGTACTTAAGTACAGAAAAGTGGAAGATAAAAACGGCGTGAATTACCAGGTGGTATTGAACAAGACTCCCTTTTACGCTGAAAGCGGCGGACAGGTTGGAGATACCGGCAGACTGACCATGATTTCTGCAAGTGGTGATGTTGCTGATGTCGAGGTTTTGGACACCAAGAAGGAAAACGACCTCATTATTCACGTTGTCAGCCACTTGCCAGAGTGGATAGATGAAGAAGCTGAAGTTGCCGCACAGGTAGATAGTGGTCGCAGGGCAAAAATTTCCAAAAATCACTCTGCCGGACATCTGATGCACGCGGCCTTTCACCGCATTCTCGGAAACCATGCCATCCAAAAAGGCCAGCACATCGATGACAAGCGTTTGCGTTTTGACTTTGCACATTTTGCTGCGCTCAGCAAGGAGGAAATTGCAAAAATTGAGCTGTTGGTCAACCAGAAAATCCGCGAAAACATCGGACTGGAAGAGGTGCGGGAAATGCCAATAGATGACGCTCGAAAATCGGGGGCTGTGATGCTTTTCGGTGAGAAATACGGAGAAAATGTGCGTGTCATTTCCTACGATAAGGACTTTAGTATGGAACTTTGCGGAGGGACCCACGTAGCAGCCACAGGAGAAATCGGGCAATTTAAAATCGTATCGGAGGGTGCGGTTTCTGCCGGAGTACGAAGGGTTGAGGTTTTGACCGCTGAGGCTGCTGAAGCATTTTTGAATGAAAAACTTGCTTTGTTGAATAGCGCTGCCGACCTCATGAAAAATCCGAAAGACCTACTCAAAGCGATTGGCGATTTACAGGAAGAAAACCGTCAGCTGCAGAAAGAAAAAGAGCAGTTCCTGATGGAAAAGGCATCGATGCTGCAGCACAGTTTGGTAGATAGTTTTGAGTCCGTCAACGGAATAAATGTATTGGTGAAAAAGATCGATCTGGGCGATGCAAAGGCAGTTAAAACCCTGATTAACAATCTGGAGAAAGAAAAAGGCAATGCGCTGATTGTGCTGGGCAGTGTCAGCAATGAAAAGCCTCAACTCACCATACAAATCAGTCAGAACCTTATTTCCGAAAAGGGATACAATGCGGGTAATATGGTCAGGGAACTGGCCAAGGACATTCAGGGCGGTGGTGGAGGACAAGCATTTTTTGCCACAGCAGGCGGACAGGATGTGACCGGCCTTGACAAAGCCCTCAACCGGGTGAAATCACTGCTTTAGGAGGACATTTTTTCATGACAAAACTGTCTGGAGAATGCTAAATGATTTCATTTCTCTGAAATCGGGGACGTGGAATTCGTAGAATTTCATCATATCCGTCAGAAATTTTCGTCTTTCTTCAGTATTCATGCTGATGTTGTGACTTTCTTTGAAGGGCGTCTGCAGTAGTTGAAGTAAAATTTCGCTCTCGCGCCTGTCCATATAATATTGATGCACCTGAAGTGAGGTGCTGAAGACACCCGACCTGATGTCAAAACACAGGTCGGGTGTCTGGTTTTCGGCCTGTGGCATAATACCCAGATACGCAGCCAGTTTTACCGTGAAACTGAGATGTGTATTCAGCACGGGAAGTGTAGTTTCATCCAGAAATACGAATGTGCTGAATAGGAAGCTGAACAATTCAAGATTGGATTCGCTCTCTTTAACGGATTTCTGTGATAATTCGAGTATAAAAGACCCGACAGCACCTTTCAGTAGTGTAAAGGGAATGGTTCGGTATGGATAGGCGGATTTTAATTCTTTTACATGGTGCAGTTCTTTGCCTTCCCTCGCATAAACCACCAAATCGAGCAGCGACATGGGTTGTACCAGTCCACTGTGAAATTTGGGTTTCTTTGTGCGCACGCCGTGCAGTATGTATGCTTGAAGCCCCCGTTCCTCCGTGTATATGTCTGCAATGACAGATGTTTCACCGTACTTTACCGTTCTGAAGACAATACCTCTGGTTTTGATGAGCATTTTCAGGTTTTTTGCGATGGTTTTCTATAAATAAAAAGCGCTTTATCCCGTGTGGAATAAAGCGCCTTGCCGTTCGTTTTCAAATCTTATCAGAAGGAAGGGCAGTATACATTTCTGCGTTCGCGTCCGCATATTTTGTACATCAGTGAAAGCTCATATCCACCTGTTGTAGGCGCAGCTTTGCGCAACAAAGAGGTAGTGGCATCATAACTAAAACCGATTGTAAACTGGTTGTAGTCAAAACGGGTTGTCAGGATAAGTGCATCATTCAGTACTCCGGAATTCACCCTGTTTGCAATACGCGTCCACATACCAAACTGGAAAGACTGTGTTTCATATCTGAACTTGGAAAGGATGAATTTCAAACTTACACCCGGAGTGACTTCCATAGCCTTTCCCTGAAACATAACTATAGCGTTTGGCACCAAAGCTGTTCTGTCCGTCAAGCGAAATTCGCCACCGAGGTGACCGGTAAATCTGCTGTACAGAATCTCTCTTTTGTTTCTGTTGAAAGAGATATTTGGACGGTTCAAGTGATGGTAAGCACCACCGATGTAGAAGGTATTGTCATTTGGAAAAATACTGAACCAAAGTAGTCCTGCTGACAGGTCTGGAAATATGATGCTGTTTCTGTTGAAGGTTTCACCTGAAGATGCACCAGAGTTGAAACCACCATTGCCGTCGTGCTGTGTACCCCACTGTGCCTTGGAAAGGTCAAGGCCGGTCTGCTGTACTCCTGCTTCAAATCCCGCTACGAGATAGTGCGACTCATTTCTGCCGCCAGCCATTCTTTTGCTGTACGATCCGGAAAGTTTTGCCTGCAGTTGACCATAATCAACAGTTCCTGCCTGGTCGCGCCACAATGTGCCACCTACACCTACATAATCATATCTTCCGACCGGAATACGCTGGTCGTAAGAGAAAGAATACGTCTGATAGGAATTGGATCTAAGGATGGGTGTCCACTGGTTTCTGTGGTTGAAGGTCAGTCGCTGCGTACAGTTCATGATACCTGTCATCGCAGGGTTTAGGTTCAGCGGCGACATGTAGAACTGAGAGAAGTGGATGTCCTGTGCATTCACAGAAATCGCGCAAAAAATCGCAAAAACAAGAGTAATTAAACTTTTATTCATGTAAATTTAAATTATTGGCCTGCAAGGCAAAATAAAAATTTTGAAAAAATAAGGAAACAGAAAGCAAAATTATGGAATAATTCGCGTGCAAATATAATCGCTTGCATTAATTAACAAAAATAAAACGATAACTTATTGCAAATGTTATTCAGATATTTTTAATCGAGATTCGAAAAATTGTTAAAATTTCCTGTTGTATGCTTTAGAAGTGGGTTTTTAAGCCCAACCAGAGAGAAAACGAATGGTAATAATTGTTGTTTGCTCCGATGCCACGGGTAGATATTTGACGCTGTACGTTCATCTGATTGAAAAAACTGAAGCGTGGATTAAAACGATATTCAAGTCCTAGTAGCAGCTGTGCGGAGAGGTAGGTGTTTTCGCTAAACGAACCACCTTCAAAAAGTCCGGTGTTGAAATCCTTTACCTTCTTAAGTTCAGAAGGCTGTTGCGTGTTGCCCAATGCCGACAGCGAGGATGCAGGCACAAGGTACAGGCGTTCGTTATCGTAATTGGCTCTGGTGATGATACTGACAGTCGACCCAATTCCTCCGTAGAGTGAAGTTTTCCCGTTGGGCATGGCCCTTCTGGCGGTAACATTCAGTGGCAGTTCGAGCATGTTTACTTCCACAGTTTTGAGCGTCTCCCTAAAAAGAATTCCGTTGCTGCTTACTCCAGTTACACTAAGATGATTCGGGTGGTAGCGTTTGGATAGGAATATAAGACCTGCCTCAACTGACAGGTTTTTGCGCTCTCTGCTAATCGTACATCCACCACCACCTGTGATGCTGTATTTGTTGTAGCTTTCAATGGCAGTGCCCAAAAAGACCTCTGCCGGTGTATGAATCCGGTTGAGGCTTGCGACGGAAACAAAGGAAAGTGCAAAATGGTCTTTGTTTTTGTGAGATGCAGGTGAATTCATGGGCAGGATGGAGTGCCCTTCAGTATTGCTGATGCCCTTAGGCTCAATACCGGCCAATCTTGCTGTTTCCTTTTCTGCAGGAATCGTACAGTTGTTGCCGGATGACTCATTTTCAGGATGCGGTGAATGCACTGAAGCTAATTTGGCTTTTTCAGCAGGTAAAAAATGAAGTGGTGCGGACTGCCCGGCATAGCTGTTTGATGGGCTTACAACTATTCTCTTCTTGGCTTTTGCATCGGAAGAAATTTCTCCGCCAAGCAGCTTATCAGCATGTGGTCCGGTTTCGGAGAAAATGGTTGCATCGGGATTGCCCTCGCGGGTTTTTCTGCTATCGACAAGATTCCCTGCAGAAAGTAACAAAAGCAGCATGATGACCGTTTCGATCAGTTTGTGCCGGTAAATGAAACTGATTCTTTCCTCAATTAGGTCAAGTCTTTCCGAAAGAATATCCCAATGGCCCCTGGAGTAGTGCACTCCGGAAGACAGCTTGTCCCTGATAGAACGGTCGAAATCAGAATCACCGATTGGTGCCTCAGCAGAAATATTTCCTGCCGACTTGTTTTCCGAAAAAGGCTCTGCCCGACCGTGAGTATCTACTCCGGACTGGATTTCTTCAGCCGTTTTTCCCGCGGCTTTTTTGTCTGTATGTTTGGTTTTGTTGTGCAGCATTTTCAGAGAAGTTGCCGACAGTCAGATTTTATGTTCTCTTATGATGTATAATTTTCGGGTCAGGTGTTTCCCAGCAGAAAGTTTTTCAGTTTTATCCGCGCCTTGACCAGATTTGACCGCGAAGTACTTTCTGTAATGTTCATTTTTTCTCCAATTTCCTTGTGGGAAAAACCCTCAATCACATAAAGATTGAAGATGGTGCGGTACGCCGGCGGCAATTTCCGGATGGAATCCAGTATCTCCTTTTCGCTGTACTGGCTGATGGCATCGGCTTCCGGACTTTGCAGGTGAACAGCCTCATCAATTTCGGCAGTTCGAAACCGCGATTGTCTTCTGTAATGGTCGATGCAATTGTTGATGACCACTCTTTTCATCCAGGCAGAAAGTGCCGTCTCCGGTTGATATTTGTGCAGTTGGGTGAAGATCTTAATAAAACCCTCATGCAGTAAATCAAGCGCCTCATCTTCGGTTCTGGAGTAGCGCATGCAAACAGCCATTAGGGCACCGTAGTTGTTTTCGTACAACATTTGCTGCGCCCACTTCTCCTGACTTATACAGGCCCTGATCAGTTCTGATTCTGTTAATGATAACCGGAGTGTGTACTCCATTTGCAAGCTGTTTTGGTATAAAAACCGATTGACATTCAAAATTGATAAAATATTCCAAATGAGCCAAATAATTCAAGGAAATACTGGTCGTGGTGGCTGGTAAAATTTTCTTTTTCAGACAAGTCTGTCGTTCTGATATTGCAGTATCATAGAATATGTGGCACAGATTTTGACTGAACACAAGCGGCTGATTTCATATATTTCCCCCTCATCAGTTGTTTACATATCCCCCTTGGTAAACGAGTTTTCACCGTTGGTGCAGACTAAATATTTTTATTAATTTAAACTTTTCAGAAATGAAAAAAGGAATCCTCCTAATCCTTGGGATGTGTTGTTTGTCCCCGCTGATTTTGGCTCAAAAACACAGCTATCATTCCATTTTTGAGCGCCAGGCCCAGTGGGATCTGACAGTGGTCAATTATGGCTCCGGCAAAACGCTGCCTGTTTCTCATTTTGTCAGAAACGATACCACGGTATCCGGGCAGAGGATGATGATTTTGTGCGGACAGGCCAACGAAAAGCCCCGCAGCGAAGCATTTATCAGAGAAGATGAGGCCAGAGGAAAAGTTTACCTTTATGAAAATGGTCAAAGCAGGTTGCTTTATGATTTTTCCCTGGAACAAGGAGACAAGTTTTCCTTTGATGGCCTTGATTTTGAGGTCGCTTCCGTCAGTGAGCTGAGGGTGATGGACACAAAGAGAAAGGTAATCGAGTTGAGCTGTAAATCAAAATTGCTTGACAACCTGATCTGGATTGAAGGGATTGGCTCGACGGTTTCTCCGCTTTATTTTCAAGACTATGGCAGTACAGACCGCTATGTAAAAGTGGCCTGCTTTTTCAAGGGTCACAACCTGGAATATAGTTTGTCCGACCAGCCTTGCGCAAGGCAGTTGCGTTCGGGTGACTACAGTGCACATGATGTGAGCATTTCGCTTTCGCCAAATCCGTTCAATGACCATTTCAGAGTGAAGGTCAGCAATCCGACGGGAGGTGATGTGACCATTAGAATGTATGACCTTTCCGGTCATTTGTTCTATCAGGAAATGCTATCCAGTCCGGGACAGGATTTTGAAAAGAGTGTATTCCTATCTGACATTAGTGAAGGGATTTATTTCCTAAACATTAGTACAGAACACGATGAGTTTACCCGAAAGGTAGTGAAGTATTAAGCAGATTTCGTCAACAGTAAGAAGATACAGCCCGGATGCACAAAAGTGTCCGGGCTTTTTTATTTTTATGCAAACCCACAATATCTGACTGACCAACTTTCAATATTCCTCCTATCTTTGGACAATAAATTTTGTCAGATGAAAAGGTTGCTGCTTTTACTTTTATCCGTTTGCATGTATCAAAATACCGAAGCCCAAAATGGCTATTTACCGCTGAATGCAGACTGGAAAATGAAGCCGGTTTCAATGGCTGTGAAACTGGGCATGAAACAGGAATGGCTGTCCACCAAAGTTCCGGCGCTGGCACATAGCGTACTAATGGACAATGGCGTTATTCCTGACCTTTTTTACAGAGACAACGAAACCCGTTACCGCTTTCTGGAGCGGGAAGACTGGATTTTTGAAAAAAAATTCAAAGTTGAGGATTCGCTCCTTGCACATGAAAATGTGCTACTGGATTGCAAAGGCCTGGATACTTACGCCGATGTATTTTTAAATGGCGAACTGGTCCTCAAAGCAAACAATGCCTTCCGTTCCTGGCAGGTGGATGTGAAGAAAAACCTCAGGTCAGGCGAAAATTACCTGCGGATATTTTTTTATTCTGCTGTCAAAATGGATGAAGACAGCAAGGTGCTGAATGGATTTGAACTCCCGGGTGGACCAACCAATGAACGCGTTTTTTCCCGCAAGGGGCAATTTAACTATGGCTGGGACTGGGGCCCGCGATTCGTCAGTTGCGGCATTTGGAGGGATATCGGCATACAATACTGGGACGACTACCAATTGAAAAACCTGAATGTCATCCAGCGAAAAGTGTCAAAAGAGGAGGCTTTGCTGGATGCAGTGGTCACAGTTGAGTCAGATAGTATTTTTTCAAGGGAACTGATTTTAAAACTTAACAACAGGGAAATAAAAAAGACTTTTTCGCTGCAAAAAGGACTGAACAACGTTCGTTTTGAGGCAATCAGCATTAAAAATCCTGAGCTATGGTGGTCTAACGGACTTGGAAAACCAGCGCTTTACGAGGTAGCAGTGACCTGTACAAAAGGAGCGCTCAGACAGAAAATCGGACTGCGGATGCTCGAACTCGTCCGCGAAAAGGATGAAAAGGGGGAGTCCTTTTATTTCAGGCTGAATGGGGTGCCGGTGTTCGCCCGGGGAGCCAATTATATACCTTTGAACATTTTTCAGGACCGCGTAAATTCGATACACTATGAGGAGATGATTGACAATGCCGCCGCTGCCAACATGAACATGCTTCGCGTTTGGGGAGGAGGGATTTATGAAAATGATGAATTTTACGAGCGTTGTGATGAAAAGGGTATCATGGTTTGGCAGGATTTTATGTTTGCATGTGCCATGTATCCCGGCGATAAAGCCTTCATGGAAAATGTAGAAAAAGAGGCCATTGAAAATGTGGTGCGGCTCAGACATCACCCCTGCATAGCCCTTTGGTGTGGCAACAATGAAATAGACGAAGCATGGCACAACTGGGGTTGGCAGGAGCTGTTTATTCTGAATCCTGCACGCAAACAGCAGATCTGGCAAAACTACAAGAATCTCTTCGGGAAACTGCTTCCCGGCATCGTAGCTGAATATGGCAACAAAGCACCCTACTGGGAGTCGTCACCGAGTTTTGGCAGGGCGAGTGAAAAGAGTCTGGTCAGGGGCGACAGCCATTATTGGGGTGTTTGGCACGACGAAGAACCATTCGATCAATACGCAAAAAAAGTGCCTCGCTTTATGTCTGAGTATGGCTTTCAGTCGTTTCCGGAGTGGAAAACCATTCTGAGTT
>CANHEE010000050.1 GCA_947459655.1 Lewinellaceae bacterium | reverse complement strand
GGAAGATTATGATTTGTTTTTGTATAGTAGCGCCGGTTCAATGCTTGCATCATCAAAAAATTTGCTCAATGCTGTGGAAACTGTGACGTATAATAACGGTCAGTCTGCGGCAAATTATTACATCAGGGTAGTCAGTACCTTGAAAAAATACTCCCATACCGCTTGTTATTCGCTGTACGCTGAGATTGGCTCGGGCAATTTCCGGGCCTCAGAAAGAGACTTGCGAAAAACAGAAAATTTGACAGAACAGGATATGGTTCTGTATCCAAACCCTGTCAATGACCGTCTTGAAATACAATTGAAGGATAAAGTCCCGCCGGGAGCGAAACTGTTGGTTTGTGATGGTCTTGGCAGATTGATGAGGGAGATTGACACAGATTTCTCAGGAGGATTTAATACCGCTATCGATACAAAAGATTTTCCGGAGGGTTTGTATGTACTTATGTTTTGCACGGGGAGCAGTCGAACTGCCAGGAAATTCATCATCAGGAGATAATCAATTAATTGTTTTTGGTCATGTTACAGTAAACAAAGATGTATTTCAATGATTTCTGACTAGTTACCACTTCTATAGCAGAAATATTGGAATAAACATTGGAAAAATATATCCATAGTGGAATAGAATGTAGCGTTTCGCTGCTTTTATATGTTAATAAAATGTTAATATTATATCTTTTTTGAATGGGCCTTCACTTATTTCTCTTAATAAAAAATGCTGACATGGTAGTATTTTAACATATTGAGGAATTATAAATGGAAAACATGCACTTCAGTGAAATTATGTTCCGAATATGTAGTGTTTTTCTCTTATGCTTAGTAGCAGTCATTCTGAAATAATAGTTATTGGTTTAATTCTATTCTTTTGTTCCTGGTTTATTTACTATATCTTTGCTGCGTGAATTCAAAAAAGCCATAATTCATTTCATAAAATCTTTAAATCGCATATTTCCATTCAAAAAATAGCAAAAATGAGCATCACGCGTTTTTCTGCTTTGGATATACAAAGCAACCGTTCAAATCTGGATCTAAACATCCCGGAATTGCCTGCCGAAAACATCGCATCTTTCTTTGGTGAGAATGTATTCGATGAAAAGGCGATGAAAGAGTACATGCCTGAAAAGGAATATCTGAACATCATGGCATCTATCCAGGGCCGTGCAAAGCTGACCTATGAGGTGGCAGAGGTAGTTGCCGATGCAATGAAGCGTTGGGCGATGGACAGGGGTGCTACGCACTATGCACACTGGTTCCAACCGTGGACCGGCAAAACAGCAGAAAAACACGATTCTTTTTTCAACCTTACTCCAGATGGTAATGTGGTAGAAGAGTTTGGTGCAGGTGCACTCGTACAGCAGGAGCCCGACGGATCCTCATTTCCAAAAGGCGGTTTGAGGTCGACCTTCGAAGCACGAGGTTATACCGGCTGGGATCCTTCATCACCTGCATTTTTAATTGAGACTGCTGATGGAATAACGCTTTGCATACCAACCATCTTCATCACATACAATGGTGATGCCCAGGATTTCAAGTTACCTCTGCTTCGTTCGATTGCATTTCTTGAGAAAGCAGCTTTGCCTGTTTGTCAGTGGTTTGACAAGGACGTGACCCGCGTTTACACGACACTCGGATGGGAGCAGGAATATTTCTTGATTGATGAGGCATTTCACAATGCCCGTCCGGACCTAATGATGACAGGACGAACCCTCATCGGAAAATATTCAGCAAAAAACCAGCAGCTCGAAGATCACTACTTTGGTTCTATTCCGGAGAGAGTGTATGCCTACATGCGTGATTTTGAAACGGAATGCCATAAATTGGCAATCCCCGTACGTACGCGCCACAACGAGGTTGCTCCGGGACAATATGAAGTGGCACCCGTATTTGAAGAGTGCAATGTTGCCGTCGACCACAATACGTTATTGATGGATGTAATGGAAAGGGTCGCTCGCAGACACCGACTCAAGGTGTTGCTTCACGAAAAACCTTTCGCAGGCATCAACGGAAGCGGGAAACACAACAACTGGTCCATGTCAACCAACACAGGCAAAAATCTGCTAAGTCCTGGAAAAGAACCGGGAAAAAACCTTCGCTTTCTGACCTTTTTCGTGAACACCATCATGGCAGTGTACGAACATGCAGACCTGCTTCGGGCATCTACAGCGACCGCTTCTAATGACCATAGGCTTGGAGCGAACGAAGCACCTCCTGCCATCATTTCCATATTCATCGGTCAGGAGATGTTTAATCTCCTTAACCATATCGAAAAAGGTAAGTCTGCGAAAAACGATATCAAGCAGGTGCTTGATTTGCTTGGAAATCTGCCTGATTTGGAACAGGACAATACAGATAGAAACCGCACCTCTCCGTTTGCCTTCACCGGAAATAAATTTGAAATTAGAATGGTGGGTTCTACAGCAAACTGTGCTCAACCTATGACAACGTTGAACACAATGATGGGTGATCAGTTATTAAAATTCTACAGCGAGGTGGAAAAAATGACCTCTCGGGGCAAAGACAGAGATGAGGCAATTTTGGTGGTCATCAGAAACTACATTAAAAAATCCAAATCAATCATTTTTGAAGGTGATGGTTACTCGGATGAGTGGAAGGAAGAAGCTACAAAAGTCAGAGGTTTTCACAACAATACAACAACACCAACTGCGCTGGACGCTTACATTCATGAAAAATCAGAAAAGTTGTTTACCTCAACTGGCGTAATGAATTCTAGGGAATTGCATGCTTTCCATGATGTTTTACTTGAAAACTATAGCCTGAAAATTGACATAGAATCCAAGGTTCTGGAAGAATTGTGCTTCAATTACGTACTTCCTGACGCAGTGCAGTTTCAGTCACGCCTTGCAGAGAATGTCAGTTTGTTAAACAAAATCGGCATCGACAAGTCTACTTCATATCAAACAGAAACCATCAAAAAGGCTGGAAAACTGATTGAGAAAATTTACGACTCAGTGGAAAAAATGAAAGATTGCCGCGAGAAAGCCCACAACATGGGAGATTCCCGCAGTACTGCTATCGCATTCTGCGAAAACGTTAAGCCGATAATGGAGGATATCCGCGACTACGCAGATGAGCTGGAGCATCTTAGTGATGACAAGTCCTGGGGACTGGTCAAATACCGTGAAATGCTGTTTTTGCGTTAATTTCATGTCAAATATGAAAATCCCGGTCAGTGCTCAACTTTCCGGGATTTTTTAATGCATAACATGAATTTTATCAACTTTTGGTTTAACCACACTGGCATAGTAAGTGAAAATCAGCTTCACGGTTTTTTTTCTGATGTATTCCGCAATAAATCTGTAATTAGCGGCTTAGCATCTGATACCGAAATAATGATTCTGTCATCAGTGACAAGAGCAGTCCTGGGAAGTTTATCCAGCCGCCAATAAAGGTGGATTTTCTCCGAAAACTTAACGATGTCAAATTCAAGCGTAACCAGTTCAGTTCCGTTTTTGGTAATGGGTAAACCCTCAGCACCTGTCTTTCCATGATAAGCTGTGTTGACTGATACAATACCGGTTTGCCTGTTGCTGCCCAGTAAGGTGGTTTCTCCAAATGCATCATTTGGAAAGTTATCACTTATGATTACCGGATTATCAAGATTTTCAGTGGAATAATTAAATCGCAGATTGTTTGGCCCCAGTGAAAAGGGAATACCCGAACTCATCTGCAGCGTTACCCTGAATTTATTTCCCTCAACAGTCGGTTTGTTAAAGCTTAAAACGCATTGGGCTTTTCCATGAAGACTCATGATCAGAAAAAAGACAAAGAATAGATTTTTCATATAGCAAAGGCGAAATTTCAGCAAATAAAAATGCGCTACTCCTAGCCATGTTTTACCATAGATACAAGTAGCGCACCGGTTGTTAAGAATTAATCCAGTTCCTGGTACTTGCCATTGTTGCTTTCCCAGCTGATAGAGTCAATGGCATCTATTGAACCATCGAGGTTGTAATCTGAGTTCAGTATATAGTCATCAAATAGTCCGTTTTCCTGCTCCCATGTAATGGTATCAATGGAGTCAATACTTCCATCTGAATTTGCATCACCTGCTACCATAACATAAATGGTTGCTGTTGCATTGTTCAGTGGATAAGCTCCATTCAACAAAACGGAGTTGTTTGTAAGGTTAAGGGTAGTAGGAGTTGAAGACATTGCTATTGCGTTTTGCGTCCTGAAACCAAGGTGATTGCGGTGTCTTATAGTTAGATAATAGTTGCCTGCCGGAGCCCGGAATTGTACAGGTGAAACTCCATCTGTACCTACAATATCACCATCTTTTTGAATGAGTCCTGCCTGGGTATGGGTCACAGATGTAGCACCATTTGGTCCTTGTCTCAGTTCGAGGAATACCCAATCCACAATGGCATTGTTGCCGGTAACAGCAAGAGTTGCAGGACTAACGGCACCTGTCGGGCCGTTGTTGAGATGCGTAAATCCTCCATTAAATGCCGTAGGAACGGAATACGGATCTGAAGTAGGGAAATTAGTCAGGGTTTTAATATAATCACTCATTAAACCGGTAGCAGGGTCGGCATGGCTGAGAAATACTTTTGCGTTGACCCTAGGACATGAGTTAATGGTGGCTACTACGGGAACACGTGGTGAAGCACATGAAGTTGTTACCTTCCAGTCGTAGAAATAGTAGTAATAAGATGACGAAGCACCGCCGGTATATGCTGAGGTAATGCTGGCCACTCCTGCAACAGTGTAAGGATAAGTATATCCGGTCGTAACCTCTCTGATGAAACCGGAGATTCCTCCACCCGTTGCTGAAGTAAATACGAGTCTGTGACCTGTACCGACCGGAACATTAAAGTTCAATGGTACCAGCGTTTTTATTCCTGGAGAAACAGAAGTTGGTAATGAAACGGTCACGCTCTGTAAAATTGTCCCTGCGGAGTTCTTAAGTGCAATAGTTGCCGTCACATTTCCGCTTGGTGTTGTTGCAACCGGATAGACAGACACTGATTCCAGCGTGAAGGAAGAAATGGCATCAAACATCAGTCCGATGTCAGAATAACCTGAGTTGGTCGTTGATCCAACTCTGTTGGCAAGTCCAAGATTCTGTGTGCCCCCTCCACCTTCTACCGATTCAACATAGTAAGTCTTGGAGGCTCCAAGCACCGGTGTAGTGTACGTATTTCCTGTCTGCAAAGCAGAGCCCCCTGTTGCAACATCAAACCACCTGATGGTTCCGGCGCCGCCGGGAACTGCGGACAATGTTACCGAATTGCTCGGGCAGGCTGAAGCACCTTGGGTAGAAACAACGAATGGATTGTTTACGGGTAGATATAAGACTGGTTCGCCACAGAGGTTTGCATTGTCATCATAAACTCTTGCTTTGTAATATGTACTGCTATTTATAACTGGAGTAGTCAGCGTTACGCTGCTCGCTCCGGAAAGTAGATTGTATGTTGTTCCATTGGCGGAATCGTACCATTCGAATGTTGCAGTACCGTAACCAGATGTTGGAACCAGTTTGAGATCAGAAGTACCGCTGAGACAAAGTTCCGACCTTGAAGAATTCAAAGTAGGAGATGGCAAAACATTCATGGTCAGGTCAGCAATATTTGCGCACTGATTGGTAGAGTTAAATGCTGTCGCATTAATCACTTCAGCTCCTGCCGTGGTCGATCTGAAATATACTGTGTTTGCTGTTCCTCCTGTGTATGCCACTGTGGCTGCCGGATTGCTGTAAAGATTTGTTGTCGCATTCCAGCTGTAGTTATCGTAGTCCGGTATATTGGAAGTCACGGTCAAAGCCTTTACGCCGTTGTTACAGATGGTCTGACCGGTAGTTACTGTGAATGCCGGAGCAGGTGTTACAATCGCGGAAACCGCTGTGCGTGGACTTTCACAACCTATTGCATATGTGAATTCAGTAAGACCTACATTGGAGGCCTCTGTCCACATATCTTTCGGAGCAGTGGTATTTAAAGGGAACTGCATTCCAAGTCTTGCAATAGGAACCGACGTTGTTCCCAACATCATAGTAGGAGCTGTAGGTCCGTAAGAACAAACATTTCCTCTTTGGCTCATAATGCCTATAATATCTCCCGCATTAATCGGTATATTTACTGAAACACCTGTAGTGCCGGGTACAGCCTGTGCAAGGTAAAGCACTGTAAATGCGTTTGTAACGGTAGAGTATGCAGGTGGAGCGGCGTTAAATTTAACCACGGCAAAGCTTTGATCAGTTCCCGTGGTTACGTTGGAAGGTACTTTCAGACTTTTGATCTTGAAGGCAAATGGAGCGGTAAACCACATACCTCTGACATTACCTGTATATGTAGAAGTAGGAGTAGGAAGCGTAGGAGTCAGAAGTCCACCACCGCCTAGGTTGGAACTGACATAGAAATCGGTAGAGGCAGTAATCACAGGCGTGGTAAAGCTTGACCCGAAGCCCAGTGGAGTGCCACCTGTTGAATTGGCGTACCAGCTCAAGGTTTCATTGGGACTTCCTGCTGCAGCAGTAAGGTTTACTGCTCCCGCACCACAACGGGTTGCACCGGTTGTTGAAGTTACCGAAGGTGCGTTGATGTAAATTTCCTTCGAGCTGGAAATAACACCGGGTGTTCCTAAACAGGTAAGATTACACCTGAAAACTTTGTCGTTAACTGCATCCACCAGCACAGTTGCAGTGGCACTTGTTGCACCGGAAATATCCGTAAACAAGGTTCCATTCGCGGAAGACTGCCACTGATAATCTAGTCCACTTGGTGCGGACGGCAATCCGTTAATCAGGCTCAGTACAACATTGTCACTAAAACATACGGTGTCCAGATTTGCCTTGATATCAATACTCAAAGGTACCTGATTAACGGTAACTTTTACTGTATCGATATTGCCGCATAGAGTTGCAGGATCAGTGGCTGTAACATAATAGGAAGTAGTTGCGGCAGGGTTAGCTGTTACTGTTGCACCCGTTGTGGAACTTAATCCGGTTGAAGGACCCCATGAATAGGTATAACTGGCATTTGAACTGGTAACGCTAAGTGGTGTTCCTGTTCCGTTGCTACAGATGGTAACGTCGGGAGAAGCTGCTATCGGATCCGCAGTGGTCACAGTAGCAGTAACAGGCAGCCTTGGACTCTCGCAGCCGGTGCTAACTACCCAGTTGTAAAAGTAATAGTAAAGGTCATTTCTTGCCGTATTGGTTGGAGCAGCTGTCAATGTACTGGTAGTAATGGTTAATACTCCCGGATAAACCATTGGATAACCGTAGTTTCCACCAGGTGCTCCGGCAGCAGGCTCAAACTGCAAACCAGTAATTCCGGAAAATGATCCGGGACGCATTTTGTAATTTGTACCCGGAACCAAATTGAAATCCAGGTCAACTGTTGTGGGTACAAGTGAACCAATCGGACTGCCAACGACGTTTACCGTTTTAGTGTGCATGATGGTGCCTGCACTATTGATGATGTCGATGGTGACTACTCCCGGCAGAGAAGTTGCTGAAATTGGGTAAATTTTTACAGACTTTAGCGTGAAAGGAGACAGGACGTCAAATACAATTCCATAATTGGTGGTACCTGCACCCGATGTTCCAGTTGCGTTTCCATTCTGCATTCCTGCTGTTATTGTACTGCCACCTGAAGAGGCTGAAACATAAAAGTCTCTTGTGGCAGAAATTGCAGGTGTAGTGAAAGTTGTGCCGGAGCCTATCGCGGTACCTCCTGTAGCTGCATTGTACCAGAAAACATTAGCGCCGGGTGTGGTGGTTACGGTGAGGTCAACACTTCCGGTTCCACATCTTGTGGCACCGGTTGAAGTTAAGATACCCGGAGCATTTATAAAGACTTGCTTTGGACTTGATGTAAGAACAAGGTTGCCTTTGCAAATTAATTTACACTGGTACCAGGTGTCGCTACCAGTAGCCACAGTGCCATTATAACTGGCGTTAGTAGCGCCACTTATATCAGTATAAGTAACTCCATCAGGAGAGCTCTGCCATTGGTAAGTCAATCCAATTGCATTTCCGGTATTGATAAGACTGAAATTGACTATTTCAGAAAAACAAACTGTGTCTTTGGTGGACTTGGTAAGGGACGCGCTCGGAATTTCATTTACGGTCATCTTTACAGATCCTGTTGTCTGACAACCATTGTACTGACCACCGGAATTATCCGTTGCTGTAACGACATATAATGTAGTACTTGGCGGCAGGGCCATAACTACAGCACCGGTTGTGGTATTTAGTCCTGCTGAGGGTCCCCACTCATAGGTATAACCTGGGTTGTTGCTGCTAACAGAAAGGCCTTGTGCAGGATCATTGCTGCAAACGGTTAAATCTGCAGGCATGCTAATTGTCGGTGGTGTAGTAATAGTAGCAACAACCGGGATTCTTGGACTTCTGCAGCCTGTTGTGATGTTGAAATTGTAAAAATAATAATATGTCGTCGTAGATGTAGTATTGGCACCGGTAAGCGATGTAAAATAGCCATTTATCTGTCCTGAGGTACCCAAGGCAATTGGGTAGGATATCCCCGTACCACTCTCCCGGTAGAAAGTTCCAGTCATTGCCGTTTCTGCGATTCGGTAAGTTCCGGCCGGAAGGGTCCAGTTCAACGGAATGGTATTTTTTATCCCTGCTGTACAGGACACAGAACCTACTGTATACAACAGAGTTGTGCCGTTAGCATTGTAGAGTGAAACCGTTATTGCTGTTCCTGTGCCGGAAAAAACATCCACGGAATTCAGTATAATTTGCTCGGTCAGTGTAAACTGCAGCCCGTAATTGGTCAGCGTCGCAGCAGCTCCGAGTGCAGCGGCAGTAACCCTTCCCGTGGTGGTTGTCGTTCCACCTTCAGATGCCTCTGCATAATACGTTGTAGTGGTCGCTATGTTTGGCGTGGTAAAAGTATTGCCATTGAATATAGATGACCCACCAGATGCAGCGGTGTACCAGTCAATCGTTGCACCGGTACTAGGGGTAGCCTGCAAATCAACACTACCGGAACCGCAGCGCGTAGCTGGTATGGTGCTGGCAACAAGTGGGTTGTAGTAGTTCAAGCTGATTGGGGTAGAAGTTATCATCACACTTCCGCCGCATTTGACTACGCATTGATAATTCTTATCCGACGTACTGTTTATGGTAACTGTGTATGTTGCTGCATTTGCTCCCGGAATGTCTATATAAGTTCCTGCAAGTGTTGGAGAACTTTGCCACTGGTACTCCGCACCGGTTATCGGATCACCTGACATTGATAATGTTGTCTGGTCAGTACTACAAATCTGGGCCTTGCTGGAAACAGTAGTAACTGCCGAGGGGGGTGAAATGATACTGAATGTTCTCAAGACCGGTGCGGCACCTAATGGAAACGCTGCAGTGTCAAGTGCCACTGAACCTGCACAATAGCCACCCTTAAATCCTGCCTGGTTGACGCTTACATTTCCGATATTATCGGATGCAACTACAAAGTACTGTATGATGTCCGTCGCAATTGCCGGCGTATTCAGTAGGTTCAGATCAATAGCGAAAGTAAATGGTGAACTATTGTTACTGGCTTCCACATATTTCCAACCGGAATCAAAGCTGGTATTTGTAGGTGGAAGAACGTTGGCCTCGGTTGTTTTTTTGTACCATACCCTTGGTTTATTGTTTGATGTCACTCTGACTCCGGATGCATCAGTAATTGATGCTGCAAAGGGAACAAAATTATTGCAGATGGAATTTGAAATATTTGTATAGATTATCGTTGGTCCTGAAACATCAGCAGTGCTTGCCGTTCCAGAAAACTCGTAAGCACCACAATCAGGTGGATTTGTACGGGCTGTTCCATTTAAGTCAACTGTAACCAATGCCAGTAACTGACCTCCGCTTTCTGCAAAAGTGGCACCACTTGGTACATTGTTGTTAAACGTGATTTGTTCATAAAATGATAGTGCATCTCTTCCACCTAGTAAAGCTTTGGTCGTCGAACACGCTGTATTGAAACCTGGATCAGTAATACCGGTTATCGGAGTAGCATTGGGACTGATACCTCCTGAGAATGGGGTAGTTGTATTCAAACCTTCTATGTAGAAGAAGGAATTCGTCATGTTTGGAATCCAGGAGATGTTGTTATTGCTCGTAGCCGCATAGTTAAATGCTCCTGCTGCCGTTGCTTTTCTGATGAGCGCTACTGATCTTGTCAAGTCAGTTGCAGTTACGTCCACATCAAAGATGTTGTTAATGCAATTAATCGTAGCACCGGTACCATTAAAAAAAATGCCGGTTGCACCACCGGTTGCAAGAGTACCGGTCAATCTGAAGGTATTGTTGTAAAAATTAAATGTACCGGCAGTCGAGGATACCAAAATGGCATTCAAGGCAGCTCCATCTGTAGATGTGCCCGCACTAAATCCAGTGAAAAGATTGTTGTATACATTCACTGTCGTGCCGGCTGCAAAGTTGATGCTATTCAGACGGGAAGTAGTACCGGCAGTACTTGTGAATGACCTGAAAGTGTTTCCATAAGCATTAACTGTGGCTGCCGTACTAATAAACAATGCGTGTGTGGAACCAGTAGTTGATTGAGAGGTAGTAAAGTTATCAAAACGATTGTTGTAAATGGTGTGATTACTGCTTGCATTGCTGATGTAAACACCATAAACTGTTCCCGTGGTGGAGGTTGTTCCTCCAGTTACGTTTCTGATGGTATTGCTGTATGCATTGATTACGGTACCGGTAAGGTACAATCCACCAAATGTGTTAACACCATTAAGGTTTTGAGCAAAATTATTATCAATCTGCGCAGAGGTACTGCTACCTGCTACATAAAAGGTGTAGCAGGTGAACAATGTACCACTGATATCCATAACCGTATCATTGCTCATAACATTTGAAACTGTTCCAAGCGTGTAACACGGATAGACCGTTGCGCTACCACCGATTGTCAGATTGGAAACCCTGTTGCCGGATCGAGTTACAACGTTACCGGAGGTGTACACACCGTATACAGCTCCAGTACCTGTTTGATTAATGTTGGTTACTTTATTGTTGGTGACTGAATTGTTGTTGGAACTTAGTAAATAGATTCCATATATCGCTCCCGAGGAAGTCATTCCTGTTACCGTATTTCCGCTGGTAATTCTTGATTGCGTAAGTGATGTGGAGGAGTAGATGCCATAGTTTGCTCCTGCAAAACCAGTTGAACCTTGACCGTTGATTATGTTGTTTGTGATGGTTTCTGTCCCTCCAGTAGGTGATGAGGAGTTCCAATAACCGTAAAAGGTACCTGTTGTCGACGTCAATTTTCCATTGTTTGTGAGCGTGTTACCGGAAAAGGTAACATTATTGCTGGCAGAGGTATTGTAGAATATAGCCGCAGTACCTGTGCTGTTGACAGTGTTATTAGTGAATGAGTTGTTATTTGCTGTCAAGGCCCCAGTAACAATTCCTGAGTTAAAAATGCAGTAAACCACACCTGATGTTGTTGCAATTCCCACGTTATCGCGAATGTTGTTGCCTGAAATATTTAAGCTTGCCGCTGCTCCGGTATTTTGAATCAAATACACAACCCCTGTTCCGCTGGCAACAAACCCTGTTATTTCGTTATTGGTAAAATTTACTGTACCAGTATAGGTCAGATTGCGAATTCCGGTGAGCTGACTGGTTGAACTTCCTCTGGTCAGTTTTACGAGATTGTTCGTTACTGTGAGGTTTTGAGCAGCACCATTGGTAGTGTAAATTCCATCCAACGTAGTTGTGTGGGTGGTGATTCCGGTATTGTCAACCGTATTAAATCCAATGTTAGCATTGGTTCCATATTCAAGTCTGATTCCGTAAGCTTGCGTAGCACCACCACCAAAGTTTGTTATGGTGTTCCCTGCACCTGTTTCTCCAACCGTTATGTTTGCATCAAAAAATGATGCAGAGCCGCTGATTCCAATTGAAATGCCTGTGTAGGCGTTGTTTATTGTACAACCTGTGATTTTTAGATTGGCATAAGTGCCCGCTGCAGCAGTGGGTGTCATCGCAGTGGTTGTTGTCGTTCCATGGTGGGCAGCATAGATTCCAATCTCAGCCGTATTTGCAGCCGTACCATTGAGGTTTACTGAACAATTCTTGATTGTAACGTTCTGACTGCTGTTCGTTGCGGATGCACTTAATACTGCAATTCCCCATTCCATTTGAGTTGTTGCTGTAGTATTGGCACTGTTTTCTGCAATTGTAAATCCATCGATTGTGACAAAGTCTGCACCACTTAATTTGATGACGCCATCTGTTGATGTCGAAGTTCCAACCGGTGCAGTGAGCGTGATTGCCCCTATAGCCTTTATGGTAATGTTGTTTACTGCACTACTACCTGCTAACGGTAGCAGGACATAACCTCCTGTTGGAGCTGTTTCGTTTGCACTTACCTCAACAACGACAGGTCCACTAACACCACTTGTATTCAGTGCTGTAATGGTTGCTGCAAGTGTAGGATACGTGCCAGGCACGGTGATGGTTCCACTCAGCTGAGCCATTGCTAGGTGGCAAAGCAGCATGGAAATAGCCAACATTGGAAAACGTAATTTTAGTTTCATACAGAAATCAATTTGGTTAACATTTCGAAGATTAATTAATATTGAGGGGGAAAGCTTACTGATGTCAAAATTATATTTTATTTACAAAATAATGACAAAATAAGCGATAAAAATTTAAAATTCGTGTCGCTGCAGTATTTATGTAATGGAAAAATGCGAAAATCCGAATAAAATATACTGATATTATTGTGTAGCGTGATACTACTAAAATGATTGTGATTTGAAAACATAACTGCTATTGCTGAAAATACAATTCATGAAGAGCGGTGGTTTTTATATGCCACTATTCCTTTCTTTTGACTAACTTTGCCCACTTAAAAAATATGCATGACAATAATTATCATCGGAGCCGGTCTTTCCGGTTCTCTTCTCGGGCTGAGACTTGCACAGCGGGGATTTGAAGTGAAGGTTTTCGAAAGAAGACCGGACATGCGGAAAAAAAACATTAGCGCTGGCAGATCAATTAATTTGGCCTTGTCAGATAGAGGAATTCAGGCCTTGAAAATGGTCGGACTAGAGGAAGAGCTGCTCAAAATAGCGGTGCCAATGCATGGTCGGATGATTCATCCGCTTGGTGAAAAGTCTTTCTACGCCGCTTATAGTGGCAGGCAGGGAGAGTTTATCAACTCCATTTCACGGGGAGAGCTTAATAAAGTTTTATTGGATAAGGCAGAAGCTTTTGATAATCTGTCGATTACATTTGATTGCAACTGCCTGGAAGTCAATCTGAAATCAGCAACAGCCCGTTTTGAGAATCTCGGAGATCATTCACACTTTGAAGTGAAAGGTGACATCATTCTGGGAACTGATGGTGCCAACTCTGCGATGCGACAGTCCATGATGACAGACCGCAATCAGCTGTTCAACTATTCGCAGGAATACCTTACGCACGGCTACAAGGAATTAAATATTTCGCCGGAAATGTCTGGTTCGCTTGTAAAGAATGCTTTGCACATTTGGCCGCGGGGAGAGTTTATGATGATAGCTCTACCGAATCCCCAAGGTGATTTTACAGCAACGATTTTCATGGGCCACAGCGGCAAAGTTGCTTTTGATAAAATTCGGAATACGGATGAACTTAATGGATTTTTTCAGCAATATTTTCCTGATGTTCTTCCTTTGATTCCTGACCTGGCTGATCAGTATTTTGAAAATCCACTCGGTACTCTGCTCACCATCAGGTGTTCACCTTGGCAGGCTTATGGCAAAACACTAATGATGGGTGATGCAGCCCATGCCATTGTACCATTTTACGGTCAGGGAATGAACTGCGCTTTTGAGGATGTGCATGTTTTCGACCAGATGCTGGAAAAACACGGCACCGATACTACATTGCTATTTGAGGAATTTCAGTCACTCCGAATTCCAAATGCAAATGCCATCGCCGACTTGGCCATTGACAACTTCTACGAAATGCGCGATCATACAGCAAATCCTGTTTTCCAGCGCAAACGCAGGCTTGAAACCATGTTGGAGCAACAGTTTGAAGACTATTACTCCAAGTACTCACTGGTGACATTCCGAGCTGATATACCCTATGTTGAAGCCAGGGATCGCGGGCGCAGGCAAGATGAATTGCTCATGGACATTTGTGAGAAAACTGAAGACATCGGTTCACTTAACTTAAAGGAATTGCGGGAAAAATTGTATTTGATTTAATAAAATAATACGACTGTGTTGACCAGCGGACAGCTTACTGTTATTGAAAATTTTATCGGAGGAACGTTTATGGCACCGGCTGGTGGCAATCAATTGCCGAACACCAATCCGGCAACCGGCCAATCCATCGGTAGCATCCCTGATTCTGACGAAAGGGATGTGCAAGCTGCTGTAATAGCGGCTAAAAATGCCTTTCCGACCTGGTCTGCAACAAAACCCGAAGAGCGTTTCGCCATCCTGATGAAAATCAGTGAACTGATTTTGGAAAATCTAGATTCCTTTGCATTTGCAGAAACAACTGATTCGGGAAAAACCATCAATGCTTCCCGTACGATAGATATTCCCCGTTCAGCACAAAATTTTCGTTTTTTTGCTGCGGCAGCGCTTCAATTTTCCTCAGAATCGCATTATCTGAACAACGATTCGGTAAACTTTACGCTGCGACAGCCACTTGGCGTGGTCGGTTGTATTTCACCATGGAATTTGCCGCTCTATCTTTTTACATGGAAAATCGCTCCTGCGCTGGCAGCAGGCTGTACTGTGGTCGCCAAACCATCTGAAGTGACGCCATTGACTGCCTACCTGCTGGCAAAAGTGTGTACAATGGCCGGACTTCCTGCAGGCGTGCTGAATATTGTGCATGGCCTAGGAGGCAAAGTCGGCAACGCAATGTCGGTTCACCCCGATATCAAGGCCATTTCATTTACTGGTTCCACTGCAACTGGAAGAATTATCGCCGGACAGGCGGCGCCGCTATTCAAGAAACTTTCATTCGAGCTGGGCGGTAAGAATCCGACCATCATTTTTGATGATTGTCAATTTGAAAAAATGCTGGAAACAACTGTCCGATCCTCATTCAACAATCTCGGACAAATATGTCTATGTGGATCAAGAATTTTTGTTCAGCGTGGCAACTATGATAAGTTTCGGGCTGCATTTCTTGAGAAAGTTTCTTGCCTTAAAGTGGGTAATCCACTGTCAGAAGAAAGCAATCTAGGTGCAATTGTGTCACAGGTTCATTTTCAAAAAGTAATGGCTTGCATTGAGGCGGCCAGAGCAGAGGGTGGAAAAGTGCTGTGTGGCGGAGAGGAACTCCGTATGTCCGGTGAACTCAGCGGTGGTCGGTTTATTTCACCGACGGTAATTGAAAACCTTTCTTACCAGTGCAAAACCAATCAGGAAGAAATTTTTGGCCCGGTTGTTACCATCATGCCCTTCGATACGGAGGAAGAGGTTCTTGAGATGGCCAATTCTACTGAATACGGTCTGGCCAGTATTCTGTGGACGGAAAATCTCAGCCGTGCAATGCGAATGAGCCAGCATTTGCAAAGCGGCATTGTCTGGGTAAATGATTGGATGAATCGCGATTTAAGAACACCATTTGGTGGCAAAAAAGATTCCGGTGTGGGCCGGGAAGGCGGTTGGGAAGCCATGCGCTTTTTCACAGATGCCAAGAACGTCTGCATAAAATTTGACCACTGATGACCAATTTATTGCAGGTCTTTCTGGTTGACATTAAATTCACCTGCTTTAGTGCCGTCTGATAAAATAAATTCAACCTGCAGCTGACGGCCTTTTGCCGGTCCACTGATGCTTACCTTCGCGTAGTTTTGTGTCTCAACCAAAGTGCCGGGAACGATAAACTTTTTCTCAGCCTCACTGGCTTTGTATGTGCCTGAAGTTAGTGATGAACTGACAATATCGTAGAGCGGATAGGCGTCTTTTCTCTCCAACTTCATCACTTTTGAAAAATGGCAATCACCTGACATGAACAGTACGCCTTTTATTTTATTTTCCCTGATGAAATTCAACAGCTGGTAATATTCTGCAGGATAATGGTGGAAAGCGTCATAGGGCGTTACTTCATTCAATGCTTGAGAACCTATACATATGAATTTGAAGGCAGCTTCACTATTGATTAGTGCATTCTTAAGCCACTCCATTTGCATTTTTCCAAACATCTCCTTCTCCGGATTGGGTGCCCCACCTATGCTGTCGGGAAGATTGTCATCAGCCCTAAAATAACGGTCGTCAGTGAGGAAAAAATCGCAATCTGCATAGCGCATCTGGGAGTAAATTCCCTGCCCGAGCTGGCCTGATGATGCATTGCCCCAATAGTCATCAAACAATGTCTTTGAAAATTCTCTGAAGCGGAAGGATTTGTTGGCATTGTTAGGGCCATAATCGTGGTCATCCCATGTGGCGTAATGTGGCATTTTTGCTAAAAAAGTCTGTAGTTGACGGTGCGACCTGGTGTGCGAATAGCGGTAGTTCATTCCCCATCGCGAACTGTAATCAACTTCCCGTGTATAGGTATTGTCTCCAAGCCAGATCATCAGTCCTGCATTCTCTCTTGCCATGGTTTCAAAAATTTGCATCTTGTTGCCATAAGGTCTGCCCGGTCGGTCATACAGTGAGTCATTGACATAGGAGCAGGAGCCAGCTAGAAAACTAAAATCCGGAGCAGGTTTTCTCCATTCCCACAACTCCTTCGTGGTGAATCTTGTAGGGTAGGGTAAGGATAACGATTGTCCGTCTAGAATTACCTCGTATTCATATGTAGTGTTAATCTCCAATGCCACGAGTACGAATTTTATTGGATTGAAAGGTCGTCCGAGTTTTCCATCGTAGGTCTGTCTGATAAAATCAGATGTTTTTCCGCTTTTCCAGTATTTGAGTTCTGCACTTTTAACTTCCTTTCCCACCTCGATCCAGATGAGCGCCTCGCGGTGTTCAACATACCCCAACATGGGGCCTGAAATCAGTTTTATCTGTGCGTTTGCAATGAAGACGCAAACAACCGAAATGAGGAGAAGTACGAAATGTTTCATCGGAAATGAATTAAAAAAAGCACAGACTGAACGATTTCAGACTGTGCTTTCAGAGATAAAAAAACATCACTTTAATAACTGTATTTTTATGTTGCTGAAGCCGTTTCCGCTCATCAGTCTGCAGATGTAAGTTCCATCAGCGAGATAAGACAAATTCATAACCTCTGTCTGTGGGTCGGTGGTTTTTGAGCCCGCATCAATTGTCGTTAGCAACCTTCCGCTCAGGTCGTAGATCTCAAATTTAACCACACCAGGCTCCTGCAGCTGATAGCTGACGCGGACTTCTCCATTTCCAGGATTAGGAGATACTTGTAGTGGAATGAGGTTCTCATCGCGTTCAAGTACTGCTACTGTCTTTTCTGTATTTAACCTGCTTAAGGTAAAATTATTGTCCCCCGGTTGTGTGGTGGAGTACCCTGCACAGATGATCTGAAAATTGGAGTTGACGTACATTCTGTTGATTTCATCCTTCGATCCTGCGATACTCCAGGTAAATCCTGAAGAGCCACCGAAAGTGTTGTCGAGTGTCAGGTCGGTTTTAAGGCGTGAAATCAGGTTGTCAAAGTTAACGTTTCCTGCACAGATGATTTTACCATCACTCATTATCCGCACTGTTTTGAAGCTTTCAGCTAAATTTACACCAAAATCCTTGGAAAAAGTTTTTTCCACAGTGCCATCCTCATTTAGGCGAACCACATAGTTTACAAGTGTATCAATTTGAGTAGGTACGGCACTGGGTTTATTTTGTGTCCCGACCATCACCAATTTTCCATCATTCTGATATGCTGCATCATAGCAAACCTCAAATTTACCCATCAAACCGATGCGTTGAATGTCTGTGTCAATTATGCCATCACTATTTAGTTTTGCCCAGAAGAAGTCCGTAGATGCAGGGTTCGGCCCTCCATCGTTGTCAACTTCTCCTACAAAAACAATTTTACCAATTGGGTCGAGTAGCATTCTGTTCACTTCTACATTTGCAGAGCTTTGAATTTGTGCAAAACCATCTCCCCCCCATGTTTTGTCAAGAGAGCCATCGGCATTTAGTTTGACCGCCAGAATAGAGCCTGCTGATGTTCCTCCCACGAGTATTTTACCGTCGGGAAGCGCGATAATACATTTTCCTCGGTCGTTGTTGCCGAAAACAATGGTGGACTTTCCGTTTACACCAAAAGTTGGGTCAAGTGTGCCGTCAGTTTTGAACTTTACGACCACAATATTTTGTGTTGAATTGGTCGTAAATCCGACTCCTAGAATTGAATTGTCCGGGAGGACAGCAACATCATATCCAAAGTCCTTGTTTCCGCCAAGGTCAATGGCATTGTATCCTGTTTTATTGAATGTTTTGTCTAAGGCACCTGCTGACGTGAATCTTGCCATGATGAATTTGTCTGCTGATGTAGTGAGTCTGTCATGGCCTACGCAAACAATTTTTCCGTCACTCGTCTGTGCTACTCCGGTGGCCACATCTTTGTTCATGCTTCCCAGAAAGGCGTCTACCTTACCACCTGAACCAAATCGGGTATCCAGTTTGGGAATCTGTGCGAGAGCAATCTGGTTGAAGATCAACAGTGAAAAAAAAGCGGGCAGAATTCTGTTAAGAATCATTTTTTCAGAGGTTGTTTTTAAGTTTATAAAATGTCATTCAATTCTTCGATAATGTTTTCTCCGGTTCCCTCAGAGGCCAGCAACTGCCGGCGGTTGTGGTAGTAGCTCCTCCATTTTTCTACAGCCTTTACAAAGTCATCCGGCAAATCCGAAACAAATTTCATTTGTTCGCCTGTGATGGGATGTACAAACCCCAACTCCTTTGCATGAAGTGCTTGTCTGGGCAGAACTTTGAATACGTTGTGCACGAACGCCTTATATTTGCTGAATATTGTTCCTGCCAATATATCATGTCCGCCATATCTGTGATCATTGAACAGGGTGTGTCCGATTGACCTCATGTGTACGCGGATCTGATGTGTTCTTCCGGTTTCAAGTCTGCATTCAATCAGTGTCGTATAGTAAAAACGCTCTAATACTTTGTAGTGAGTGATTGCGTGTTTACCCTTGCCACTTTCTGGCGGAAAAACCGCCATTCTCATTCTGTCGCGTGGGTCTCTGGTAATGTTGCCCACTATAGTGCCTTCTTCATTTTCGACATTCCCCCATACCAATGCATAGTACCTTCTGTGAACAGAGTGCTCAAAAAACTGCCTCGCGATGTGTGTGAAGGCGTACTGAGTCTTTGCAATCAGCAACAGGCCCGAGGTGTCTTTGTCTATACGATGAACTAGGCCTGGTCTGCTAATCATCTCCTCTTCCGAGGGCGGACAAGGTGAATGGTTCATGAAATAGTAAGACAACGCATTCAGCAATGTTCCGTTCAGGTTTCCTACACCTGGATGTACCACCATTTTCGGAGGTTTGTTGATGACCAATACGTAAGGGTCCTCGTAAAAAACCTCCAGCGGAATGTTTTCCGGAAGTATGCTTGCCGACTCAGGCGGTTTTGGAAGTACGATTGCAATACTGTCACTGGGTCTGATTTTGTAACTCGCCTTGGTATCTCTTCCGTTAACCTTCACGGATCCGGACTCAATGGCTGCCTGTACCCTCGATCGGGAAGCCCATTCGACATGCATGGCCAAGTACTTATCCACCCTCATAGGTGACTGACCTGGATCCACATCAATTTTAAAATGTACGTATAAATCTTCGGATCCTTCGCTGTCCTCTAATTCCGGTTCGTCCTGCGCAATAATTTCTGTCATTGGTAAAATGTGTTCTATTGCGGCTTACTATTCGCAAAATAACGTCTTTTTTATGGTACTGCAAAATTTAATTTGATGTTGTTTTTCTGGCGCGAATCATTCTGTCTTTTCCACTCATATCCCTC
>CANHEE010000049.1 GCA_947459655.1 Lewinellaceae bacterium | reverse complement strand
TGGGGAGAGCAACTGTTTGAAGCAACCGACTTTCCCGTTAATGATAAAAACATCGGTTGGGATGGGGTTTTCAGAGGAAACCTAATGCCAGTGGGCAATTACGTCTGGACCGTTGAGGCAATTTTCCCCTCCGGTGAAAGAGAATTGTACAAGGGGAGCAGTTTGCTGATCAGATAATGTCTGATAACCGGAAATATTTCTTTCAGGTACCGAATTCAAGTGATATGACAAGAAAAAATTACATAGTCTTTGCCTTGCTTTGCTGTAAATTCCTACTATCGGCACAGGACCCGCATTTTTCACAATTTTACAATACGCAAACCTTTAGCAATCCCGCATTCATCGGTGCATACGAAGGTTCGCTCCGGGGTTCTGTCATTTACCGAAGTCAGTGGGCATCGGTACTCGACAACAAGGCCTTTCGGACGATGGGCGGGAGCTTCGACTCAAGGTTTCCAGTCAGTAAAGACGACCTCATGGCACTTGGAGCAAACGTGATGAACGATCAGTCCGGCCCCTCAAACTTCAATATTTTCAGGGCACATCTTGGAGGTTGCTACCAGAAAAAACTGGGGGGTGAAAAGAAAAGGTATTCCTCAGGTAGGAAGGATCAATATGTAAATATAGGATTTCAGGCAGGAGTGGGACAACATCGCCTGGATCAGAACTTGTGGTTTTCCAACCAGTTCAATTCCAGCACCGGACAGGTCGATCTTAATGCACCCAGCGGGGAACCTTCCATCAACGGCTCAACGAGTACTTATCTAGACGTGAATGCCGGCATGTTGTGGTATGCTTTACTGGGCAACAATAAGTCTGTACACATTGGTGGATCTTTACTGCATGCAAATGCTCCGGTGCTGTATTACCGAGCAGACAAGAATTATTTCGAATACCTCAAATGGAGATGGGTGGCGCAGGCTGGTTGTGAACTTCCCTTCTCGCCTTCCATGAGTATCTTACCCTCTTTCATCTACAATGTGCAGGGTGCTTCGGGCATGATCGTGGGCGGCGCAAATCTTCGCTACAACAATCGTGACTGGCGCGAAGTAGCCATAAGGATGGGTGCATGGATGAGGATTGCCAACCAAGTCGACAAGGGTCGTGCGGCAGATGCATTGATTCTGAATGTGACACTGGAAACAGAAAAACTGAATTTCGGACTGAGCTACGATATCAATGTATCCTCCCTGCTCCCAACCACAAACTACCGTGGAGCTTTTGAATTTTCACTTACCTACATTCAACCACAGGAAAGACGGGGTAAACAGGTCATTTGTCCACATTTCTGAGGATTCTCAGCGTCTTTTTTTGCGTATGTTCGGACTCTGCCACTCCTCCTTCTGCGCAAATTCAACAATCATCTTGACGGAGCGTACAAGCGTAAGAAAAACTACATACACAAGGCTGATGACTACGTAAATCCAGGAGTAAGTTCCCGCATCATAAATTGAAATTCCGGAGAGCCACCAGGCAAAGGTTCCGGAGAGCAACGCAAGTCCCATGTAACTGTAGATAGATCTGCCCCAGAAATGAAGCATATTGCTCGATACAATGCTTGAAATGCTGTTGAAAACGGCAAAAAAGAGCAGAAATGCAGCAGCAGTGAGCCAGTAAAAGCGAGGTGAAACCCAGGATTTGTCGAACAACTGAACCAAAAAAGTCAGCAACATGACTGCCAAAACGCCCGAAAAGACAATAAGGGCCTGAGCCATCGGGTTGTTTGCATTTTTTTTAAAAACATTGACCATTTCAAAGAAATTTCCGAGTTCAAAATAATCAGACCTCTAGAAGCCTGTCTGCCGTACAAATTCCCAACTGAGAATACCAATACAAACAGATACATTGAGGGAATGTTTTGTGCCAAACTGTGGAATCTCAAGCGCATGGGTACAAATGGAAAGAGCCTCCTCACTGACTCCATCTACCTCATTCCCAAAAAACAGTGCATATGGCCTCTCTTTTTCAAACTTAAAATCACTTAAATGGACGGAATTGCTGGTTTGTTCCACTGCGATGCAGCTATGTCCATCAAAACATCCATTCTCTGCTGCTTCTTTTAACGACGAGAAATATGACCACTCTACAGAATCAGTGGAGCCGAGTGCTGTTTTGAGAATTTCGCGGTGCGGAGGAGTCGCCGTGATGCCAATACATATTATCCTTTGGATGGCAAAAGCATCGGCTGTGCGGAAAGCTGATCCCACGTTCAAAGCCGAGCGGACATTGTCCAGCACGATGCTTAGGGGAAATTTATTGCTTTCCCTGAATTCATCCAGCGATGGGCGGCCCATCTCAGCGGGTTTTAATTTCTGCATTTTACGGGTCAGTAAGCTCCAAAATACCTTCGGAAGAACCATTCTGTGGAGAAAAGGGTCAACAGTATCCAGAAAATCCACTTGAGGTTGATGACAGATCGCGTTTTATTGGTCTGGTAAATAACAGACTTCAGACCCTTATCTGCAGCCATCCTTTTTGCTATTTCCTGCATGTTTTCAGGATAAAACATATCAGCACCATGCTGTCTGCTCAGAAGGCTCAGCATTGCATGATCGGCCGTACTTTCAAATCCTTCCATCTGTAGTGGTTGCACACTGAATTGACCATCAATAGTAAGTTCCTGCCCGTTATACGAAACCCTGGCCCTGTACTGATAATAACCTGCGGGAAATTGCCCCGCACTCAAGTGATAGGTTTTTCCGGTTTTGCTGAAGGTGAACGGAAAATCCTTGCCCTCCTGGTTGCTGATGGTCAGTGTTGCATCTGCCTCATTGATAAGCTCGTAGTTGTCGTTGTACAACTCACCGTCAAATACAATTGGCTCGTTTTCGTTGTACAGATTTTTGGAGGTATTGATTCTGAATTTTCGCTTGTCTTCCTTGATGCTAAGATACTGAACAGTTTTTCCGACCACCTCATTGGTGATGTCGTGATTCTGGTGCTGAAGGAAGTCAAACAAGCGCCATTTCCAAATTCCCTCGGCAGCGAGGACACCTGTTCTGATGCCATTTTCCTCTCCGACCATCAATAGTGGGAAGCGGGTATCTACTTTTCCTATTTTCTGGTAAAGAAACACCTGCGCATTGCCACCCTCCTTGAAATCCTGCGCGAAAGGTGCCTTCAGTGGTGCGAAATTAGGAAGATCCTTTCCTAATTTCTCGTCTGTAGTAAAAGCCGTAAATGACGGATTCAGCCGCGCCTGTACATCGTTGGTCTGCTCGCCGCCGCCGCCCGAGATACTGAGCAGCGACTGTAACTGATTTAGGGCCGTGATATTCGTCTGTGCCCCCACCACAAACCAGCGGGATTTTCTTTTTTCATTAAGCTGTCTGATAATGGCCTGGGCATCGTTTTTTGCGGAAGGCAACTGGTGCAGTATCACGAAGTCATAATCTGCTATTTTTGCCGTCATGTTTGAGGCAAGTTGAATGGTTACCTTGTAATTCCTGTTGTTTTCAATAGCAGATTTGATGGCTGAAAGATCCGGGTGCGTTCCATTGGCCAGGAGCAGTATTTTTTGCCTGGCATCCAGTACATCTATAAAAATATCCCTAGAGTTGTTGCGTGTCGTACTCTCACCGGCGATTTCACTCAACACTATTCGGTAATGCTGTACACCAGCTTTGTCGGCTTCCAACAATAACTCCTGGGTCTGGAAAAAATCAGATTTATTGATGGAAATGACTTCACTCTGTATTTTGCGGTTGTTGCTGCCTTCTACCCGATAAATACTCATATTGGTAGCAGCTCCGGCACAATTTGTTGCGGCAATGTCCATCTGCACAGAGAACTTATCACCGAGGTAGGCAATCTTGTTTGAAAAGGTTCTTCTGATGGCCAGGTCTTTCTTTTTGGTAGTATCTCCGAGTGCAATGGTGTAGATGGGAGCTCCGATTTTTCCAGCACTATACAATGGGTTGTTGCCTTCGTTGTATATGCCGTCAGAAGCAAGGATGACAGCTCCCAGATTCTGGTTGCTGTACAAGTCAGTGACCTGATTAATCATCTGAGAGATATTGCTGACTTTGTCGCTGAAATTGAAATCTACACCATCTCTGACCCGCTCACCAAAGGCATAGTCGACCACATCATATTTTTCGCTCAACGCAGATTTTAGCGTGCTGCACTGTTGCTTGTATTGTTCTACTCTGGCAGACCCCATTGATACGCCTACAGACTCAGATTGATCCTGGGCAAAAACCACTACAGGCTTTTTGGTTTCTGTGATGAGTGATTTCAAAACAGGTGACAGCAACAACATACTCAGCAAGGTAACTCCGGTAAAACGCACAGCACCCAGCAAGAGATTGAGCTTTCGGGATTGCTCCTGAAAACTTTTATCCCTGTAGTATAGACCCAACGCATAGGCAAGGCCGAAAACCACACACAAAAGCGAAAACCACAGTGGATATTGAAAACTCAATCCTTCAATCATAACTCAATTTGCAATGGACATAAAATCAGCGCTAATAAATACGCATTTTCAGGTTAAAAGTTGTTAACTAACGGGGTATTAACCAAAAAAGATAAAGAAAGATTAATCCGAAAAAATAATTACCGGATGTGGGGTCTTTTTTCTTCCTTTGTACCGATGAGCGTGAGCGTAAAAAAACAAAAAAATATCTTTTTTATGAATAATTATTGTTTTTTTTATCCAAAAATCAAACGTATATTTGTTGTTGCAAAAACAACCATTGAAAACAAATGAAGCATGTAAAACAATTATTAGATTTTCTTGGTGCCCACCATATCGACTATAAAAACGCATCATTTCTCGTAGGGGTCAGCGGAGGACTGGATTCGATGGTTCTCGCCACGATGTTCGTGAAGGCAAAACTCTCATTTGGTGTTGCACACTGCAATTTCAGCCTGAGAGGCGAAGAATCAGACTCCGACGAGGAATTTGTAATGGACTATTTCCGCGCTCTGAAAGTGCCCGGGTTTTCGGTTCGTTTTGATACGAGCAACTATGCTGATGAGCACCGACTGGGGATTCAGGAAGCTGCCCGCGAACTACGATACCGATTTTTTAAACAAACCGCTAACCATCAGGGATATGATTTCATCGTTACCGCACATCATCTCAATGACAATGTAGAAACCATGCTTCTGAATCTTGGTTCCGGCACCGGACTCAGAGGCATCAAGGGGATTCCGCCTGTAAATGGCAATATCATCAGACCGCTCATCGGTTTTTCCCGACAGGAGATCATCAGTTTTGCAAAATCCTATGCCGTACCTTTCCGGGAGGACAGTTCCAATATTAGTCTGAAATACAGCAGAAATGCCCTGAGACACAAAATCATTCCCGAACTCGGCAACATCAAACCGGGATTTTTGGAAAAGTGTGCTGCTTCCATGTCGCTGCTACACGCGCAGTTGCGCGTCTATGATTACTTTGTGGATGAATTCAAAAAAAAGCTCCTAACCATAGAAGCCGGGCAACTGAAAATAAACATCAGCACGCTGATGGGTCTGCCGGAGCCTTATGTAATGCTCTACGAGTGTCTGCAGGACCTTGGATTCAGAAACACGCAGTGCAGGGAAATGACTACTGCCATCGGCAAAGGCCAGAGCGGCAAGATGTGGTACTCAGAAACCCATGAGGTATTGCTCGACCGTGAATGCTTCATTGCGCGGATCAAAGCGGCCGACAAAGATGTACTCATTTTTATTGGAGAAAATGCAGGTCTGTTCCGTGAAAAGGGATTTGAAATTAGCCTTGAAATCTCAGAAACTTTTGACTTCAGTACGCCCGCACGACAAATCTATATAGACGGTCATAAGCTCAGCTACCCGCTGCTCTTGCGCAGATGGCAGCCCGGAGATTTTTTCCACCCCCTGGGAATGATGGGTAAACGCAAGAAGGTCAAATCTTATCTGAGCGATGCCAAACTCAGTCTTTTTGACAAGGAAGAGGTTTATGTACTGGAAAGCAAAGGAAAAATTGTCTGGCTGGTTGGATTCCGTCAGGATGAGCGATTTATCCCTTTCAGTGGCTGTAAAAAGATTGTGTGTATCAGCATTGATCATTACGCCAAAAAACTGCCGTAGTGCATTCAACACTTGCTTACTGGATGATCAGCTTTCCGGTAGCAATACGCAGTCCACCTGAAGTGATTTGAAAGAGGTAAAGCCCCGTAGCAAGATTTTCACGCAATACTGTCAGGGTATTGCTATGATAGCAGGTACTTTGCAGTGCGTTTCCGGATATATCATACAGCGTAAATTGCTTCAAGCTACCCTCTTCAAGTCCGCTTAACTCAATCACCGCCCTTTCCGTAAAAGGATTCGGATGGACGCTTATGTTTACCTGCTTCAGCAACGGATTGACGGTGTTCACGCTGATAAAGTTCGTTGCAACGGTGTGTGTCACAGTATTTGTAATTCGAGAATCATGGTTTCCATAGCATATTTTGGCCTTGTTTTTTATGACTGAGCCGTTCGGGTTGCCCGACTTCTGTGAGATCTTAAACCGCACAAAACCACCACTCTGCAATGCGTTGATGCTGCTGTCGGGCAAATTGAGGCTGTTGAAATCAAACTGAAGAATATTCGATCGCGGAAAAGATAATGCAACCGGATGCGAACTGTACATTTCCCTAATGGAAAACGGATTGAGAAGTTCTGAAAGCGTATCCACGATGCTTAGACCTCTGAGTGTATCTCCGAATGTGTTGTTGAAAAAAATCTGGTACTCCAAATCGGTGGAATCGGTAATGAATCGCGCAGAACGGAATCCCTTGGGGAAAGCCATTTTCTCGTTCTGGTTGTTTTTGCCGGTACTTTCCTGAGAGGAAACAGAGACAAACGGGTTGCCATCGTCTTCGCTGAACTGCGTAACGAAACCCGTTGAAAATGCTCCTGTTGAACATCCTTCCACGGCAACAGTGGGATTGCTGATTCCGGGATGCCCTTCCGATTGCTGAACCACTATGCGGTAGGTCTTTCCAGTCGCGGGCATGATGATGGTTGTATCTTCAGCTGCATCAAGCGGTCCTATCGGTTTCTGCAGATAGATGATGTCATCCTCAATGATGATGGTATTGCTGCTTTTGCTCTGGCTTTTTGAACCGTTGTTGCGGATATTAAATTCTACCCTATTGTTCCTGCAAGCTCCCTTGACCTCGATGCTGGAACCATCCCAGTTGCTGTCCGGGTTGGTACAGATTTCATCGGGATAGATATGTGCCCGTACCTGATGCGTCTGACCCAGAATCGTTGCATTGCAGTCTTTATCGAGTGTTGCAAACACCTGAAATTGTCCGCAAATGCCCGCCGGAACATCGCCCAGCTGGCATCGGATGGTATTGCCATTTAGTGCCCATTGCGGCAGGTTGGCGCTGATGTTGTCAAAAAAATCATCAAATGCTACATCAATATAGGCGTTTGAGGCCGTTACCGTACCACGGTTGCAGAAACTTACCGTATAGTTGTTGGCACGGCATCTGATTAGTTGGGGAGTAGTGATATTGACCTCCATCGCCGGACAACTGACCTTGGGGCGCAGTGCAAAATCCACGCTGACGGTGTCTTCCTGGTCCTTTAGTGACAGCGTGTAGGAAGTCTGACAAACTTGTTTCCAATAGCTGTTCTGAAGCAGCAGTTTAACATTGTACTGACCTGAATCAACTGTACTAAACAACTCGCCCTGTCCGTTTGAAATGCTCAGATAACTCCTACCCGGTTTGCTTATTTGCACCAGCCAGTCGTTCAGCGGCGTATCACCGCTATCGAATCTGCAGTTATTGTTGCGGTCATAAAAGACACGGCCATTGATGTAGTTGTTGCCAATAACACCTTCAGACTCTGTTTTTACCGCAAAAGTTTTGGAGGTAATCAGAAAAACATTTACACCCCACACACCGGTAAACAGCAGCGAACCGTCGCTGTTTTGAAGGACGTGACTGAAGGATTCATAACGCTCCGGACTACCAAACCTACGCGACCAGATCTGATTTCCATCTGTGGAAATTTTCAATGCATAGGCATCTACATTGCTATTGCTGGTCGCTGAACTTCCGGCTATCACGATGTTGTTGTCGCGTGTCTGAACGAGCGAAAAGGCTTCATCCTCGTTGCTATCTCCGTATTTCCTGGTCCACAGCTGATTTCCACTGGAATCGGTACGAGTGACCACAATATCACTGGTGTCTTTTCCGCAGATAACAAAACCACCGCTCTTCAGTTCGACAAGTCCCTGTGCATCCTCGTAGGTATCGCTTCCGTAGGTTTTTGACCAGAGAATTTGTCCGGTAAAGCTTACTTTCACAATGAGCGCATCGCGGTTATCCTGCCCCTTACTATTTTTTCCCACCACTGCACTTCCGGCACAGATATAACCATCGGCTACTTCGATTACTTTTTTAAATTCCTGTGTGCCGGTTCCGCCAAAGAAAACATTCCAGATTTCATTCCCGCTGTCATCTATGAGCATGAGTACAGCATCGGTATTGTTGCTTACATTGTTCTGAGAAGATCCTGCGAGAAGATATTGACCAGAGCGGGTGGATTGTACGGAAAATGCGATATCGCTGGATGGACCACCGTAGGTGCGAGACCATATTTCATCGCCCTTTTCATTGACCTTTACCAGAAAAAACTGTTTGTCACCTGTGCCGCTGATGACACTTGATCCTGCCAACACGAGGCCGTTGTCGATGGTAGCTTTGATGTCAAGCCCCAGATCGACATCCTGACCGCCGTAACCACGCAACCATTGTTCCTTTCCATTCACATCAGTCTTGAGCAATTGAACCTGACCTTTTCCGCCTCCGATGCCTTCGGCATAACCTGCAATGGCAAACCCGCCATCGCGGGTGGCTACGGATGCACTTCCCAGGCTGGTGTATGTGCTGCCATAAGTCTTTGACCAGCTCTGTGCATTCAACTGAAGGACGGAAAGAGTCGCCAGTAAAAAAATAATCACTGATCTCATCGCGGATGATTTTATGTGGAAAAAACGACTGCGGTTAACTTGCCGAAAGGGGGAAGATGCTGCACCTGTAGTAGCATCTCCCCCGGCTCAAATGTAGCGTTTCTTTGCGACAAAAAATGGCTTTGGGTTTTTGGATTGGCCCGAAGGCCATCGCTGGTTTTGGGAGCGCAGGAAATTCCTGCCAGGTTTTCGGGATGGCCTCTGGGTTGGTCTGTCGACAATCCCCTAGCACATATTTGGTTTTTGGAATGTTGTTTTTCAGGCCCGGACATCACAGTCCACATATACTGAGAAAAAACGAATTTATCTTGGATGATTTTCCACCTTCCCCAATTTCCCTCCTGCGAACAGAAGGGAAATTGACGGAGAAAGCAGTATTAAATCCCTGTAAACATTTAAAAACTTTTTGAAAACAACACACAACCAGGGAAAAGGCTTTGCGGGATGCTTTCGGAACCAACAACAAATTTATATATCCTTTGACGATACAAATATGCTGACATCCACCCCGAAAATAAAGTACAAAAAACAGCTTTTGTTGAGCATATTTTTACAATAAATAAAAATATATATTTTATACAATATTGATTATTAATGATTAATGTTTTATATTTGCCTAAATAATTATTAAATAAATGTCCATTTGTTGAAAATAAATAGCGTTTTTCGATGCAAAAAAGTGCATTAATTAACATTTTAAGGACATTTTCGAAGAAAGAATTCAGGGAATTCCGGAAATGGCTGCAATCTCCGGCACACAATCAGCGCGAGGATGTCATCCGATTACTCGACTATTGCAGTGCTGAAGAACACCTTCTGCAAGATGCTATGCTGGAAAAGGAAAAGATTTTCAGCCATGTTTATCCTCGCCAGTCCTATGATGATGCAAGGATGCGTCAGGTAATTTATTTTATTACCGATGCCATAGAGAAATTTCTGGTTTACCAGCAGTTTGCGGCAGATGAGGTTTCAAAACAGCGGATCCTGGCTGAAGTGTACAGCAAGCGCAATCTGGTAAAGCCTTTCAGGAAGGCTGTCTCTGAATATGAACAGGTGAGCGCTAGAGAAACGGGTTACTCTGACGGACTATTTCTGCAGGATTATTTTGTACAAAAAGCGATTTTTGATTTTAAAAACAGGCACGAACGCTCAGAACACAGTAATTTGTCGCTGATGCAGGACAAATTGGACGTTTATTATTTCATCAATAAACTCAGGCTTGCCTGCGCTGCCGAATACTACAACCGGGTTTTCAAGGGAAATGAATCGACCCGGCTGATTGGGGAAATCAGTGCGATGCAGGGTGAGGCCCTTTTTCAGGAACCGCTGCTGAAAGTATACCTGCTGGTTTACCGCTTGATCAGGCACCCGGAAGCCGACGAGCATTTCGCCAAACTAAAGTCCTTCCTCTCCGGTGACACATCGTTTCTCAGCAAGGCAGATGCAAGGGAAATTTACCTGTGGGCCATCAATTTTTGTAGTGCCAGAATCAACTCGGGTCGTGCAGAATACAATCGTGAGGTCTTTGAACTATACAAAAAAGGCATCGCAGAGGGATTCCTGTCAGAAGACAAGTCCATATCACCTTTTACATTCAAGAATGTGGTTTCACGTGGTATACTTCTGAAAGAATTTGAGTGGGTGGAGCAATTCATCCTGGACTACCGCGACTACCTGGATGAAGACTCCAGAAAGGGAATCGTTGATTTCAATCTGGCGATGCTTTATCATGCGAGGAAAGACTACAAAAAATCTCAGCGACTGCTGATACAACTGGAAGTAGATGACCTACTCATCAATCTCAACGCACGCTTTCTGCTGATCAAGATATATGTGGAAGAATCAGAGCTGGATTTGCTGGAGCCACAGCTGGACAATATGCGCGCTTACCTTAACCGAAAGGAACTGATTGGTTATCACAAGAATACCTACAAAAATGTGATTTCGGTATTGAAAAAAATGCTGAAAATCAGAAGCGGCGACAAAAATGCCAAGCAAAAACTGATGAATGAGGTCAGGGAAACTTCTCCACTGGTGGACAAGGAGTGGTTTCTCAGACAAATTGAACTAATTTAAAAGCAGTAAATAATGGACGCAGATTTCCAGATGGAGGATCCGAGTAGCGCACTTTTTGAAGTTTTCGCAGCAGCAGACCCCGATCTCACGCTGATTGCCGAACTTATAGACAGAGGCGCGGATGTAAATGCCGTCAACGAAGATGGCGATACGATGCTGATGCTGGCCTGTGCCGATTATCAGTGTGAAGAAGATCTCGACAAGATAAAACTGCTGCTGGAGCTCGGTGCCGATATCAATGTGGAAAAAAATGGTCTCAACTGCCTATTTGATGCGTACAGAACGTGGTCGCCCGAACTGGTTGAAATGCTGCTGCGAGCGGGTGCAAACCCCAATTGCATATCAACCTACGGAGATGGGGCGCTAGTGGACTGGGTGAGCAACGACCTTTGGCTCTACAAAGACAACAATCTGGCCCAGGGAGGTCCGCTGACCAGGATTTACCGCCTGTTGAAAGACTATGATGCGAAACCGGGAACTGAGTTGCTGAAGGGAAAACAGTGAGAAATTACTCCTCAAAATGGCCATTCCAGCGCTCGAATGCCGCTTTTTCCAGCATTTCACGGTCGTCGGGATGGGCAAGTTCTATCAGCGCTTTTGCCCGCTCTTTTAGGCTCATTCCATACAGATTTGCTACACCGTATTCTGTAACGATATAGTGCTGGTTTGCACGGGTTGACACCACCCCGGCGCCAACTTTTAGGGTGGGTACAATTTTGGGCAATCCTTTTGCGGTGCGCGAAGAAATGGCGATGATGGGTTTTCCACCCTCCGACATGGCGGCACCGCGCATAAAATCAATTTGTCCACCCACACCTGAATAAATTCTGGTACCAATGGAATCAGCGCAAACCTGTCCGGTAATGTCGATTTCTATGGCAGAATTGATGCCGATGACGGCTGGATTTTTACTGATGTTGCGGGTGTTGTTGACATAATCCACGGTTTTCATCTGGATGCTCGGATTGTCGTTGACGAAGTCATACAACTTCTGCGAGCCCATTACAAATGTCGCTACCGTTGTGCCCTTGAGTAGTTTTTTTCTGCTGTTGTCCACTACCCCACTTTCCAGCAATGGTAGAAGTCCATCAGAGAACATTTCGGTATGTACTCCTAGGTGACGGTGGCCACTGAGTTTTTGCAGCACGGCATTCGGAATGGAACCGATGCCCATTTGAAGTGTGGCACCGTCGGGAACAAGATCAGAGATGTACTGGCCTATTCTTGACTCTTCTGCGTTGGGCGGCTCGGGAACAGACTCAATCAGTGGCTGATCGCACTCCACAAGAAAGTTAATGTCGCGGATATGCAACGTAGAGTCGCCAAAAGTGCGGGGCATGGATTTGTTCACCTGGGCGATGACCAAAGTGGCTGTCTGGACTGCGGCGAGGGTGGCGTCAACCGATGTGCCCAACGAGACAAATCCATTTTTGTCGGGCGGAGAAACGGTGATGAGGGCAACATTGATCGGGACAGCCCGACTTTTGATTAGGTCGGGAATTTCGCTGAGAAAGACCGGAATGTAGTCTGCCCTTCCCTCCTGGGTGGCTTTTCTGACATTAGGACCAACGAAAAAAGAATGGATTCTGAAAATGCCCTCGTACTGCGGCTCCACATACGGAGCACTACCTTCGGTATGCAGATGATAAATGCTGACATCTTTTAGTCCCGCTGATTCCGCACAGAGCGTATCAATAAGGTGATGTGGTGCTCCGGCTACGGCGTGAATATACACGTGATCACCAGAACTGATATGTGAAACGGCTTCTTTTGCGGTTACAAATTCTGACCTTCGCATTGGCTACATTTTTTTGCAAAATTCCAAACAAAAAGCAATCAGTCCGGCAGAAAAAGTCACTTGCTCCGCTGACTTTTGTCAACCAATTTAACTTGAGAATCTAGGCAGAACGCTGTTAATTGTTCAGCTTGAGGACATCCAGGAAGGCTTTTTGAGGTACCTCTACATTGCCAATCTGGCGCATTTTCTTCTTACCTTCCTTCTGCTTTTCAAGCAATTTGCGCTTACGGGAGATATCGCCACCATAACACTTGGCGGTCACGTCTTTCCGCATCGCCGAGATGGTTTCGCGGGCGATGATTTTGGCACCGATGGCGGCCTGGATGGCAATCACGAACTGCTGGCGTGGAAGCAATTCTTTCAGTTTGGCACACATTTTACGTCCAAGAGCCTCTGCTTTAGTGCGGTGTACCAGTGCCGAAAGGGCATCCACATTGTCGCCATTTAGTTTGATATCGAGTTTTACCAAATCAGCCCTGCGATAATCCAGCGGAGAATAATCAAATGAAGCATAACCCCTGGAGATGGACTTCAGTCTGTCATAAAAATCGAATACAATTTCCGCGAGCGGCATTTCGAAGAACAGCTCTACGCGCGTAGTGGAAAGGTAAGTCTGCTTGGTCAGGAAACCCCTTTTTTCCATACACAGCTCCATGATGGAGCCGATGTACTCAGGTTTGGTGATGATGGCGGCGCGTATAAAAGGCTCCTCCACATACTCGAGACTGCTCGGGTCGGGAAGATCATTAGGGGTATTGACTTTAAATCGCTCAGAGTCCCTCTTGGTGGATTTGGCAATATAACTTACGTTCGGAACGGTGGTAATCACCTCTTGGTTGAATTCCCTGCTCAGACGCTCCTGAATGATTTCCAAGTGGAGCATACCGAGGAATCCACAGCGGAAACCAAATCCGAGTGCAACTGAACTTTCAGGTTCAAAAGTTAGTGAGGCATCGTTGAGCTGAAGCTTTTCAAGGCTGTCGCGAAGGTCTTCAAAATCGTCGTTGTCGATCGGGTAAATTCCCGCAAATACCATTGGTTTCACATCCTCAAATCCGTGAATGGGTTCACCCGGATTGGCAACAGAGGTAATGGTATCGCCCACCTTGATTTCTTTGGCATTTTTCACACCCGTGATCAGGTAGCCCACATTCCCGGCAGACAACTCGGTTTTCGGTGTCATCTCCAATTCAAGCACACCAATTTCCATAGCATCGTACTGCTTCTGTGTAGCGATGAAGCGTACCTTCTCCCCTTTCTTAAGCGTACCATTGACCATCTTGAAATAGGCGATGATACCGCGGAATGAATTGAACATCGAATCGAAAATGAGTGCCTGTGCAGGAGCATTGACATCGCCAACCGGAGCCGGAATACGCTTGACGACGGCCTCCAAAATTTCGGGTACTCCCAGTCCGGTTTTGCCGGAGGCGAGTAAAATATCTTCCTTCTTACAGCCGATGATATCGATGATCTGGTCAGAAACCTCGTCAATCATGGCGTTTTCCATATCGATTTTGTTGAGTACCGGAATGATTTCCAGGTTGTGCTCAATCGCCATGTACAGATTACTGATGGTCTGAGCCTGGATACCCTGTGTGGCATCAACGAGCAACAAGGCACCTTCGCAAGCAGCAATGGAACGCGATACTTCGTATGCAAAATCTACGTGACCCGGCGTATCGATCATATTGAGCGTGTACTCATGGCCGTCCTTCGCATTGTAATACATTTGTATTGCGTGGCTTTTGATGGTAATGCCCCGCTCCCGCTCCAGATCCATATCGTCGAGTAGCTGCGCCTTCATGTCGCGCTCCTTGACCGAATTGGTGGTTTCGAGCAATCGGTCAGACAAGGTACTTTTGCCGTGGTCGATATGGGCGATTACACAAAAATTCCGGATATATTTCAGATCTACTGCCATTTTTTATCGAGCTGTTCCTGTTGATTATTTATATAAATAATTGTTCTTCAATGTTTTAAACAAAGAAAATCTGCTTTTTAGCAAAGTTGCTGCAAAGATATGCTTTTTTGAAATAAATCTGCGGAAAAAGGCCGGGGACAGCGATTAAAAATGTGTCGCGAAAAAGTGCATTAAAAATCAACGTCAAACATGATCTTGATGCCCCATTTCTGAATACCGGGGTGCTGCAGGTAACTGAGTCGGCGGATGTAATCGAGCCTCAAAAAACCGAACAGATTGCCAATTCCTGCACTGGCTTCCATGTAGGGTAAGGTACCGAGCGGACTGGTGAGTGCTTTCCCCGCGGCATCGACAGGAAATTTGAGCAGTCGGTTTTGCTCGCTGGGAATGTTGCCCGCACTTACGCTGCCGTACAACGCCTTGAAACTGACACCCTCGCGGAGCCTTAGTTTTTTCAGGTAAGGAATTCTGTTGAGCACTATACCGCCGAAATTGTGGTTGACATGCAACATCGCATAGCTGTCGCTCACAAATTCGAGATAGTTCATGAGATTGAAACCGCGCTCGTCAAAAAAGTACCCCTGGTTGGCGCGGTGAATTTCAAGGAAAGGATAGGAGACTCTACCAAACACCCGACCCGCTTCAAGCGACATCCGCGCCTTGCCCGCCATTCCAAGAAATAGCATTTTGTCCATACGCAAGCTGGCGCGCTGGTAGGCATAATCGCCTCCGAGCAGCCCTTTGACACCCATTTTGTACTGAAAAAAGAACACGGGAAACTTACTTTGCAGGTTAGTCCTCTGCTGCGAGCCCTGAAATATCTTCTCGTTGGGTGCGTACCGAAACCAACCGCCGAGCTCACTGGTCACGGCGTCATTGTCAGCGTTTTGACCAGGTTCGGCGTAAAGTGATGCCGCCTCCCGAACCGTTTTGTGCTGCGCATAGATACTGAAACTCAGTCGATTTTTGAATTCTCTGACATAATCGATGTTGAAAATCTCGTTCCACAACAGCCTATTGGTGCCTGCCCGCTGCAGGGAATTCACCAGCCCCTGGCCTACATTCGTGCCCAGGCCGGGAAAGTACAGGTCGTGGTCATAGGACAATCGCAACTGGTTGGATGGGAAGCGGCTTGGCCTCGCCCCCTTGAACGCGAATGTCGCGCTGGCACCGTATTTCCAGTCCTTGTCGAGCATACCATAAGCTGCGTAGGTCTTTACGCGCATGTGCCGGAAGTGCCTGTCGGCAGTACGCAGACTGAGCTGCAGGCGCGGACCTTCCAAGTCGTTGTAGCGAAGGAGATTGCCCAATTCGCCCACTTCCAGCCAACCCAGGCGCTGATAGCCCCTGCTCATGACCAGTCCGACGCCCTTCAGCGCCCGGTACATGGCTGTCCCTTTAACGCTATCGACCATCACCTTGATGTCTGACTCGGCAGGAGTAAGCTGCTCATGGCGCATGCGGCTCCAATAGGCGGAATTTCGCTCCAATTTTCCGGTGTCTTTTACCAGATTGACGTTTCCGGCGTAGATGGAATCGGGCTCCGGACTATCGAGTACATAGTTGTTGTAGCTGTTCGATTTGATGGCGAGCAGACTTCTGCCCTCCTTGTTTTTCCAGATCTTCATGTCGAGCAGTACCACATCATTGTTCAGCAGCAGTCGACGATTTTTCCCCGAACCCTGAAAAGCAAAATCCTGACGAACCCGGATTTCGGACACCCAGTTCAGATTGATGTCTTTGCTGACACCCATGTCAACCTGCTGTACGGCATAGGTAGAATCCAAGGCCACCAGCAGATTTCCCACAAAAGCGAGGTCGTTTTTGTTGATCGGACTGAAAAACACCCTGGCGTACTTCTTATCCGCTGTTTTCACCGTATCGGTGATGTAGAATCGGTAAAAAGCAGTGGCATTGGGCGAGAGCGGACCCACGAACTGCTTGTTCAGCAGCGTGATGAATGGCTCGTAGATATCGATATCTGAGTAGAGATTGGTGATATAAGTCGAGACACCATCCTTGTCCACATCGTAGTCGTCATCGATAGCGGTCTGCCGTTCGGCGTGCAGATGCTCTTTTTTGCTGCGCGGATCCTTTCGGTAATAGGTGGTCAGCAAACGCTCGCGCAGGTAAAATGGCAGCGCCACCTTGTTGTTGACTTCGCTGGTATCGCAAAAATCGAACGCGAACTGAAAGGGACTGAAATACCAGCGGTTCTTGAATTTTTCGGTGATGCCGTTCACATCCATCCGCAGCCGCTCGTGGGTATCGAATCGGCAGTAGTCCAGCCCATCACGCCGGTTTTCATTTCTGTGCACAAATACTTCGTGAATCAGGTCGGTGGCGGGATTTTTCCGTTTGTACTTCTCCGGGCGAACCGTCACCTCACGCAGCAGGGCCTGGGTCTCCTTCAGCCGAATGGTAATTTCATTGCGCTGTCCGGCACTTACTTTGACGACCTGCGTTTCAAAACCTAGACAGGAAACGCGAATTTCCCGCTGGCTTTCCGGCGATTCGAGGAGAAAACGGCCGTAGTGGTCTGTGGAAGTACCAGCGCTCCCGTTGTTGAACTGCACATTGGCGAACGGAATCACAGCATCGCTGCCCGCCTCCAGAACGGTTCCGGAGACCACCGTGTTTTTCTGCGCTGAGCAGGCAAAAACGGCAAGAAAAAAAGCGGTAGCGGATAGTAATAGCAGGCGCAAAGTGGTAAGATTTTTATCAGCGTCGCAAAATTAGAAAGGCAGACCCGCATTCCCGCCATTTTTTGACAAAAAGGCTGTTTCCAACGGCAGATTTATGAAATCATCCTTCGGGAAACACTTTTTTACAGGAAAAGTGTGCCGAACAAACAAATTGAAAAAACGGCCGCAATGATTTTTGCATAAATATAACAATGCATCGGGGAGGCAATACGATAAATCGCCTTATTTTTGTCAGAACAATTGTCCATGTCAACACCCCGCGAAATACTACAGCAATACTGGTCGTTTTCGGCCTTCCGACCGCTACAGGAGGAGATTATCCTCAGCGTACTTGGGGGCAATGACACCCTTGCGCTGCTGCCCACCGGCGGTGGAAAATCGGTCTGTTTTCAGGTGCCTGCACTGTGTATGGAGGGCGTGTGCCTGGTCATTTCTCCGCTCATTGCCCTGATGAAAGACCAGGTGTACAACCTCAAAAAAAAGGGTATTGCGGCCGAGGCCATCTATGCCGGCATGTCGTACCGCGACATCGACCGAATACTGGACAATGCGGTTTACGGCGGACTTAAACTGCTGTACCTCTCGCCTGAAAGACTCGGAAGTCAGCTTGTCCAGACCAGAATCTCGCGGATGAAGGTTTCCCTGCTGGCGGTAGACGAGGCACACTGCATCTCGCAATGGGGCTACGATTTTCGTCCCTCCTACCTGCAGATTGCCGCCGTGCGAAAATTGCTGGAACTCAACACACCCGTGCTGGCGCTGACAGCCACTGCGACCGCTGAGGTCGTGGAAGACATCCAGGAGAAACTGGAATTCAGACAGAAAAATGTTTTCCGCAAATCATTTGAGCGGCCCAATCTGGCGTATGTGGTTACCGAGACCGAGGACAAAATGGGCAAAACCGCCGACATCCTTAAGAAAGTACCCGGAAGCGGCATCGTGTATGTGCGCAACCGACGTATGTCGAGGGAAATCGCTGCAGAACTCAACCGCAGAGGCATTGGCGCAGACTACTACCATGCCGGACTGGCAGCAGAGGAGCGCAGCCGTAAACAGGAAGACTGGATCAGTGGCCGCACCCGAATAATTGTCAGCACCAATGCATTCGGGATGGGCATCGACAAACCCGATGTGCGTATTGTGGTGCATACCGAGCCACCCGACAACCTGGAAGCTTACTTTCAGGAGGCTGGAAGAGCGGGTCGCGACGAGCAAAAGGCATATGCGGTACTGCTCTACCACAACAGCGACAAAGCCACGTTGGAGCATCATTTTGAAGTTTCCTTTCCCGAGCTGAAAACCGTACGTCAGGTGTATCGCGCATTGGGCTCGTATTACCAGCTGGGCGTGGGCACCACAGAAAACAACAGCTACAACTTTGACCTAATTGAATTTTGCAAAACCTATCGCTTCGACAACCAGCTGCAAGTCCTATCTGCGCTCAAGATACTGGAGCAGTCTGGATGGATTACGCTTTCAGAGGCCGTGTTCATCCCTTCGAGCGTATTTATCACCGTCGGGCGGGATGCGCTGTATGATTTTCAGCTAAAAAACAGGGCGATTGACCCCGTTGTAAAGGCCCTGATTCGCGCCTATCCGCAGGTGCTTAGTCAGCCCGTATACATACAGGAAAAGGCCATGGCCCACTTCATGAAAACCAGCGAGGAAGACCTGTTGCTGAAACTGAAATTTCTGCATCAGCACGGCATCATAGAGTACCTGCCGCGGAAAGAAAAACCCCAGCTCAACTTTGTCAGGGACCGGGTGAATGCCGACGACCTCAGTTTTGACCACAGGATGTATGCCTTCCGCAAGGACCGGCAGATGTACCGCATAGAGAAAGTGGTGGAATACTGCGAGCGCAAACAATGCAGGAGCAGGATGCTGCTGGCGTACTTCGGGCAGGAAAATACGAGGGACTGCGGCATCTGCGACCACTGTCTGGCGCATCCCGACTCAACCCTTTCGGAGGCAGATTTTGAGCGCTACCGCGAAAAAATCGTGGGCATGTTGCGCAAGGAAGCACTGAGCCTCGACGAAGTGGTAAATTCCTTTTCAACACAACGGCACAGTCGCGTCCTGAAGGTGCTCGACTACCTTATCGACGAGGGCTTTGTACAAAAAGACGGAGACAAACTGAGCGTGTAAACCGCACCTGATAACAACAACCAAAACAACAGCAAAAACATGACAAGAATAGCCACTACCCTTTTCCTTTTCGCCCTGCTGTACAGCTGCAGCGACACCGGTTACCACCAGGGCCGCAGTTTGTACGACAGCAAATGCGCCAACTGCCACATGGAAGACGGCAGCGGGCTCAAGGGCCTCATCCCACCCCTCGCCGGCACCGACTTTCTGATGGAGCACCGGGCTGACATCCCATGCTACATCCGCTACGGCATGAGCGCCCCCTTGCTGGTCAATGGCGAAAGATACACCCAGCAGGTTATGCCAGCCATCCCCTCATTGAGTGAGGTAGAAATTACCAACATCAGCAACTACATACTGACCGCCTGGGGCAACAAGGGTGAGGTGCTGAAACTAGAGGACGTGAAGAAAAGGTTGGAGGGGTGTGAGTGAGGTGT
>CANHEE010000048.1 GCA_947459655.1 Lewinellaceae bacterium | reverse complement strand
GGGTTGGTGAATGAAGAAAAAAACCTCCTCTAAACCCCACTCGCACCAAAGCCTCAGTCGCTGAACCCACTCATTAATGCGCTCATAATCTGTCCTGTGCAGTCCGTTTCCGACAAACCTCACCATCACTTTTTCTGATGTTATTTTTTGGTGAAGAATGTCCCGCCGGCCTGCTACATCTGTGATTACCGCTGTTTTATTGTAATATTGCAGCGTACGGAAATAGGCAATACTTTGAAGCTGCCCATCAAAAAAAGACGGATGCCGCACCTCTACAGCGAGAGGTATCGCAGTATCCCAGGCCTCAAAAAAATTCTCCAGCCTAGGTATGGCATCTGCACTAAAATACGGTGGTAATTGCAAAAAACAACAACCTATTTTTTCTCCAAGGTGCGCAATATTGTAGAGAAACAACTTCAGATCGTCACTTTTTACACCCAAATCGGTGGCCCTGCTAATGGATTGGGGAACCTTCGGACAGAATTTAAAATCTGCCTCAGTTTCGCCTTTCCACCTTTCAACTGTTACAACATCCGGTATGCCGTAGAAAGTTGAGTTGTGCTCAATGGTATTGAACTGTGCGGAGTAATGCTTCAAAAAATCGCGACTTCCGGTACCGGCCGGATACCATTTTCCTACCCACTGGGGCATCCCCCAACCAGTCGGTCCAGCAAAAATCTTCGGCTTTCTGGTTCCGTGAAGAAAGGGCTTGAGAAAGTCCCGACTCATTGCATCTGCAATGGGAAGACCAAAATCCACTTGGGATATATCAGCTAATTTTCCAAACTCCATTTTATTTCAGGTCAAATCAAAGGAACTGTTCAAAGATAAATGCAATTAGGTGAAAATTGCTCAATTTTGCCCCAAATTTATAGTGTATGAAATACCGCAGACTGACGCTAAATGAACTTGAATCACTTCAACAGGAGTTCATTTATTTTCTCGTAGCCAATGGAATTCCTGCTGAAGTATGGGAAAGAATTAAAAAGGAGGATGCCGGCAAAATGAATGCATTACTGGATGAATTCAGTGTGCTGGTATTTCAGACTTCGATTGAAAAAGCGGAATTTTTACTGAATGTCCGAAAGCAGGAATTGATGCTTTTCCATTGTAAACCTGATGAAATGCAACTCTATAGCTTGTCAATCAGCAATCCACAAACAAACCTCAGTTCTTTCGAGTCCGTTGAACAGATGGTGGCAGCCCTGAAAAGCGATGAAAATCTACAACAGACATCCTTTTCAAGTAAATACTGCCCCGATAGAGAGCAGACCATTTATGAATTGCTTGAAAGCGGATGTGGCATCAGCGACCGAAACACCTTTGCGGAGATTACATCTTTATTCAAATAAAAAAGCGGATTTTCTAAAATATTGAAAATCCGCTTTTTGCTATCGACGAACGATAAACTTTTTGACCGCCTGCCTTTCCCTGTCTGCAAGCCGGAAGTAGTAAATTCCGGCATCTAGATCCTTCACAGAAATTTGTCCTTGTCCTGCCGGAGCAGTCTTAACAAGGCGACCGTCTGCGCTGTAAATCTGGGTCTGGGCAGATGATGACACAGCCTGATTATAAGTCCAGTTCAGAACTTCGGCGGTTGGATTCGGAAACATGGTCAGTTCAATATCTGCAAGCTTTTCATCCGCAGAACTTACATCAGGCGCTTCAAAGTTCGCAGAGAAAGCGCCTGCTCCGTGTGTGGCGAGCGCCACAAGACCATCGATAGAGCGGGTATCAACATAGGTACATACTACATTTCCGATCACATCAGCACCCTCTTGCGACCAGACTGTTCCTGAAGTACTTGTATGAACAACGATGGAATCTGCCGAGTACAAACCGATGCTTGTGGCTGCGAAATACTTCTTTGCACCATTAGGGAATTTCAATATCGAAATCCAGCGAATTGATGGTCCTGCACCTGTCCCCCCTGTGTTAAGTTCTAGGTTTCCGGCTACTTTTAGCCAGGTATTTCCACCGTCTCTGGTCTGATAGATGCTGTAGACGGAATAATTGGAATAGGTTACAATGACATTATCCGCATCGTCGGGATCGATGGTGATGCAGTTGACATATCGATCGCCTGTGACGCCGGTCACTTTGATTTCACGGTAGCGAGAGGTATCCATGTGAGCGTTGTCTACCCTGTAAATCCGGCCGTTGGTGGATCCAAAATACACCCTGTTCGGGACAGATTTTGCGACTGCAAGAGCCGTGATGGTTCCTTTTCCTACGATGGTATCCGGAAAGGCATACCAACCCAATGAGATGGAGTCCCATTTGTTTTCGAACTGGATCTGGTCGAGCTTGTTGTTCCGAAGAAGGCGCTTACCGCCTGCAACATACATGGTGTTTTCATCGTTGGGATCAAGGACAAAAGGGTTGATAAACTGATATCCTTTTCCGACAATCGGATCAATCCTGTTGTATTTTTTCACATTACCATCGCCGTCAATTTCACATTTTGCCATTTTACCTTTTTGTATCGATAGGTAATAGGTCTTTTTACCTTTGGTAATGGCTCCATAAGCACCATCGCCGTTGATGGTCTGCACCCATGGATTTTTAGAATCCTGCTTTCCAGTAAAGAAATTACCGTTGTCTTGAAATCCACCAATCATCGTGGGGTCATTGGGAATGGTGTGTTCTATGGTAAGGGCATAAAGCTGGGTTGTCAGGTAACCATTGTTTAGTGAAGCCCATTCCACAAAAGGTGCATTGCAGTCATACGTCACGCGAACACCCCCGTCTGACGCAGAATAGAGTTTGTTCCTAACGGATACAGAGAAAGCGAGATCGTGCTGATCGGGATGGTGGTTAGGGTAAATTTCAAAGTATGGCAAAGTTGTTCCTATTTTATAACCACCGATTTGTGTAGTGTTGTTGGCACTGGTAAAACCATCGGTCGAGCGGTAGATGTTCGTACCGCCGATAAACACATGATTGGTCTGCGGCTGAACCTTCACAACCAGATCATACCCTCCCTGACAGGCAAAACGATCAAATTCAGTACCTGTGTTGGGTAGATTGTCTGTAAGATTTGTCCATGTGCCGTTGGCACCGGAGCCGTCGCCTGAAATGTAATTGTAGCGCCAGAGACTTGACCAATCATAGCTGTCAATAAACTTGGTCTTGTGCCCGTAATTGTCCGTGTTTGCAAGGAAATAGACCTCGTTTTCGTTGTTTGGATTGATTCCAATGACAATACGGTCGTAGTAGGGCGGAAAGTCAGGTGAGAGAATCTTTACCCAGTTAATGCCATTGGTAGAACGCCAGATTCCCTTATCAGGTCCGGCACTGCTGAGTGTTGCATAATACACTCCAGTGGAAGTAACTGCAACATCGGTGTAATAGGAAACCGGACTGGTACTCTTACCCCTAACCAAAGCCCATGTCTGTCCACCATTCGCACTCCGGTAAATTGCGCCATAGGTAGCCATCAACACCACATCCTGTGTGCTTACCGGATCGGTGACAACGCGCCAGCCTGCCTGATAGTACTGCGTCAGCGAGTTGGGCAATCCTGAACTGGTTGATGACAGTTGCGTCCAACTCTCCCCATTGTCGGTCGATTTAAACATGCCATCACCCAGGAAATACGCTCCGCCACCACTTTGCGAGGCGCCACTCAACTCACCACTGAGCGCATACCAAGTGTCTGTTTTTCCGGGACGGGTATCCTGTGCGATACTGATTACGCCGATATTGTTGCCAATGCCTTTTGCAGCCCTCCAGGATTGTCCGTCATCATCACTGATATACAATGCCCCCGAAACACTGCCCGCGAGCAAATGTTTGTCGTTTTTCACATCAATGGCAAAGGCACGGGTTCTTCCACCGAAATTCCATGGACCCCGAGAGTTCCATTTGGCTGCACCTCTGAATCCTGCGGACGCAGCAACGGGCATGTTTCTGGCAAATTCTAGTTCTGCGCGGCGTATTCCGTATGGGATTGCACCCGTTGCTGGGTCTACCAAACGGGACATTTCCCATTCTTCCCTTTCCTTTCCACCCTCTTCCCGATCTGCAGGCAACACTATGGAAACATGTTTCGATGAAGGACTGTAGAATATACCAAACAACAAGCCAATGTATGCCACTGCGGCAAAAACAGGCAACAGAGATTTTTTCATATTAATCCGATTTAGATAAACGAAGGTATAAAAAAACAGCGATTCACAAGAAATAGCAATAGATTATTCCGTTTGATCAAGCGGGGCAGAAGCAACATTAGTCAAGCTCTTCATACTTGCCATTGTTCAGTTCCCAGGTGATGCTATCAATGGAATCAACTGAGCCGTCCATGGTATAATCTGCATTTCGGTTGTAGTCATCAAAAAGTCCGTTCTGAAGACCCCATTCCACGCTATCGACAGCATCAACTGAGCCATCTGAGTTTGCATCTCCACCAATCATTGTATTTCCCAAACCCAGCGGCGTGGAGCCATACAGCGCTACACCGCTGCCAAAATCAAGGGCGGTTGCGAGTCCCGAAAGCGCATATTTTGAAGCTGTTCTGAATCCAAGGTGGTTGCGGTGTCTGACGGCGACGTAGTAATTTCCGCTTTGTGCAGCTGTAAATTTAACCGGTGAGATACCATCCATTTCTACGATGTCACCATCTTTTTGCAGCAGCGCAGATTTGGTGTAAACGACCGAACTCGAGCCGCTGGCACCGTTTCGCAACTCAAGAAATACCCAATCCACAATCGCATTTCCTCCTATCCCACTCAATACTGTGGGCGTTGTTGCGGCGGCGACAGGGTTATTCACATGTGCAAAACGTGCACTCAAAGGTGGAACAGCATAAGGGTCTGAAAGTGGAAAGTTAGAAAGGCTGGTCAGGTCACCACTCATATTATTGAGCGATAATTTCAATTTCAGTGTGGGAGCAGAGGGTAGTAATTTGTATAAAAACAAGGCTGTTTTTTGAATGATATCCACATAATCTGAATTCACATTCGTAAAAGCTCCATTGGTTGTACCCCAATATTCGTGTCCTTTTCCGACGCCGGTGTAAAATTCATGCAAAATATTCTGTGCAGCAAGCCGCTGATCGACCGGAAAAGAACCATAAGTGGAAGGCAGCGTGGTCAGACCAAAAGGACTTCCTGTATTATAGGGGACTGTTCCATCCTGATCGCCATGAAAAAGGATGGCCGGCACATTGTTGTTTGATGCGTTGATCCAGGTAAGGTTGCCAACTCCCCCCCAGCAATTTACTGCAGCCTGAATTTTAGAACTATGCGGATAAGTATTACCGGTACAATTGATGCATTTTAAATCAGGTCTTCCGGTTGCCGCGAAAGTAGAAGCAGGTCGTTCATTGTCGTCTACATATGCCAGATTCAACGCTGTAAAACCACCTGCACTGCTCCCCCAGGCAAAAATATAACTGGTGTCGATATTGTAGGTAGTCCGCTGCGCTTTCATATATCGTATGGCAGCAGCAGCATCCTGCATACCGCGGTAAACCGCCCGCTCAGCGCTGGTTGATGAAAGTAGGTTATAATTTAGACGGTAATCGATGCTGCAAGTCACATAACCCCTCCTCGCGAAAGAGTCGCATATGGCCTGCATATCCTGATTGTCTTTCGTACCATTAATAAATGCACCCGAGTGAATCATCATCAGCAGCGGTCGTTTGAGCACAGTATCACCGATCGGCTGGAAAATATCCATTTTCAGATTGACATTGGTGGTATAGCTCTCTGATACGTATACTGTTGTAATCGAAGGTGCATTGCCGTAGACAACATTGGCCGTTTTTGTTGAACCTGCAAAAACAGGATCCAGGTAGCGGATGTTCTGGGAACTTACTGCAAAGCACAGACAGATTAAATTGAGCAGTATAAAAATTTTCTGCATCGAATCATATTAGGGTGAAGCGGATTAACAAAGGTAACTTTTTTATGGACTCGGAGGTCATCAAATCGCTGTCTGCGTTGGTGAGACAGCAGGAAAAATAATTTATGGTAACATCTAACGCAAAAAAAAAAAGCACCGGAATCCAGGGGAATCCGGTGCAATATTGTTTGTAGCGCGAGGCGGGCTTGAACCGCCGACCTCATGATTATGAATCATGCGCTCTAACCAGCTGAGCTACCGCGCCAAAAGCGGTGCAAAGGTATATTTCTTTTTTTTAATTCACAAAAATAAAATAGCATTATCTGAGCAAAAAATCATTATTGAATACAATTATTACTGCCACAAGTGAGATGACGACTATCGTTTTTGTATTTTTTCCAGCAAGAAAGTTTCTGAAATCAGCGCTGATGTTTCCAGCGCTTGTGTGACCACAACCAGTCTTCCGGCTTTTCACGGATATTTGACTCCACCTGTCTGGCATAAATGGCCGAAATTTCCTGCGGGTCAATTGTACTAGGGCCCAACACGAGCGGGATTAACCTGCTCACATAATAACCCCTTTTTACCCGTTCCGTCTTGAGATAAAATACCGGAAAGTCCTGCTGGTGAGAGATCTCCGCTACTCCCTGCAGCCAGGCTGTATCCCTGTTCAGAAAGGGTACCCAGTGGCAGGTATTCAAATTATGGGGGTTCTGGTCACCGAATAGTACAAAAATACAGGGGCCGCTCTTTGCGAATTCCAGCGATGCTCTGGTCTCCTTCGGTCCAACCAACTGCATTCCAAAATCTTCGCGGCGTGCATTCATGTACTTTTCAACGGTTTTATTGGCCATTGGCTTGTAGATGCCAAGCACTTTGTGCTTAAACCAGAGGCTCCAACTTCGCACACCCCATTCCCAGTTTCCGTAATGTGCTCCGGCGAGAATAACACTCCTACCCTCTGCGAAATATGCGTCAAGAATTTCCGGGTTGGCCATTCTGTAGTGCTTTCGCATGCTTTCGGCAGACATGGTTAGACCCTTAATTGATTCAAGCGTAATATCACAAAGATTTCGGTAGGCTTTTCTGCTGATGGCAGCAATTTCGGCGGTAGTCATATCAGGAAAGCTTCCGCTCAGGTTGTCCGAAATGACCCTCCGACGATACCTGATGACATTCCTAAGAACAATACAGAGTAAATCAGACAAGAGATACAATGCGAAAAAGGGAACCCTGCGAAAAAGCCGGATTCCCATTCTTGTGGACATTAAAGTAAAAGTATCTCGAAGCCGCATAGGAGCTTACTTTCTGCGGTTATCGTTCGGATTATTGCGGTTGCGGTCATTCTGACTACCGCGGTTGCGATCGTTCTGGTTGCGATTGCCACCACGGTCTGCAGGGTTTCTGTTGGTGTTGCCACGATTGTTCCTGTCGTTTCTGTCGCCCCGTTCGTTCTGGGCGCCCGCTCGATAGTTATTGCCACCACCTCCGCGATTGTCCGGGCGGTCATTTTCTTTCAACCGGCGCTTATTGGCTGATGAGAGCCGATCGATGGCCACATCTTCCTTTAATTGCAACCGGCCTTCAGATAGTGCCTCAAGATCGCTTTTAATGATGTCATCACTGACATAATGCTCTTTGTTCCAGGTTCGGTAGGCCAGCTTCATATAGGCTCCTATGGTGTTGACCATTCCGGCTTTTTTAGCAGGATCTTCCATCAAAAGCGCTTTGCGGATGAGCTGGTGTACATTGTTGCCATAATGACGAAATCGCGCACCCGATACCGGATAGGGAATGCTCTCCGGACGTTTTACGGCATCATCAGGTGTAGGATGAATTCCGCTCGGAGGCAGAACGCCGCCAAGATTGTATTCTGCAAGATGGAAAACGTGCTTCCACAATTTTTCCTTGTAGTCATCCACATTTTTGCTTTGCGGATTCATCTGATACATCAGATTGACAATAGCCTCAATCATCAACTGGCGCTTCTCCATATTGGGTTCGCCTTTGGCTTCCAGAATCATCGCCTGGATGTTTCTTCCGTATTCCGGATAAAGCAGTATTTCCTTGTCGCTGTTGTAGTCCATATTATGGGGCTCCAGCTTCGCTCTTTTCATCATAATGTGATTAGTGTTGACGGAATTTAAGTAGAGGAAACCTCCAATTTTCCGATTTTTTTTTATTCTACTGTCACAGATTTGGCTAGATTTCTAGGTTGGTCGACATCACAGCCACGCATGACTGCGATGTAATAGGACAGCAGTTGCAGAGGTATAACCGAGAGCAATGGCGTCAGTGGCTCTACCGTCTCAGGAATTTCGATGGTGTAATCGGCCAGTTCCTTGATGGTAGTATCGCCTTTGGTGACGATGGCGATTACCATTCCTTTACGGGCTTTCACCTCCTGTATATTACTGACGATTTTTTCGTAGGCACTTTTGTTCGTGCAAACGACGATTACCGGCATGTTTTCATCTATGAGTGCTATCGGACCATGCTTCATTTCGGCTGCAGGATAACCCTCGGCATGTATGTACGAGATTTCCTTCAGTTTGAGCGCACCCTCCAGGGCAACTGGAAAACTGTAGCCTCTTCCGAGGTATAGCATATTCTGGGCATCTTTTATCTCTTCGGCGATGTATTTGACCACCTGATCCACCTCCTGCAGAAGTTGCTCAACCTTGTGCGGCAATGCCTCCATTTCGCTAAGCAACTGGTGGTAGTAAGAAGTTTTGATTTTGCCTCTTGTGTTGGCAAGGGCCAACGCCATCATCGTCAGCAAAGTTACCTGACCTGTAAAGGCTTTGGTGGATGCTACCCCGATTTCGGGTCCGGCGTGAATGTAGGAACCTGCGTCCGTCAGTCGCGAAATTGAAGATCCCACAACGTTAACGACACCGTAAATCAAAGCACCCCTATCCTTCGCCATTTCCAGCGCCGCAAGCGTATCTGCTGTTTCGCCCGACTGTGACATCGCGATGACCACGTCCTTTTCTCCAATAATCGGGTTTCTGTATCTGAATTCAGAAGCGTATTCAACTTCAACCGGTATTCTGGCAAGATCCTCAAACAGGTATTCACCGACCAGTGCAGCATGCCAGGATGTACCGCAGGCCACCATAATGATGCGCTCTGCATTGGCGATGCGACTGAGGTGTTCCTCCAGACCGCTCAATTTGATCCAGCCCTCTTCGGCACTCATACGACCGCGCATACAGTCGGCAATTCGCGTTGGCTGCTCGTGGATTTCCTTGAGCATAAAGTGATCGTAACCGCCCTTCTCGAGCATTTCAATTTCCAGCTCTATCTCATGAACCATTGGGGTCAATTCCTGGTTCTGAATCGTTTTTACAACAATGGAACCATCCGAAGAAACACAGGCTATCTCTTCATCGTTCAGATAGATGACTCTTTTGGTATATTCTACGATTGGTGAAGCATCAGAGGCCATGAAGAACTCGCCCTCCTCTCCTACTCCTACTACCAATGGACTACCCTTTCTCGCTCCGACAATTTTGGTGGGATCATTTTTGTCAATCACTACAATTGCATATGCTCCAATGACCCTCGATAGTGCCTTCCTGACCGCTTCTTCAAGACTTAAAAAGAAATGTGTCTGCAGTTCCTCTATGAAATGTACCAGAACTTCCGTGTCGGTCTGACTCGTAAAAGTATGTCCTTTTCGTTCAAGTGCTTTTTTGATGATGTCATAGTTCTCGATGATTCCGTTGTGGACAATGACCAGACGATGGTTACCGGAATAATGAGGGTGTGCATTGATATCATCGGGTTTGCCGTGTGTGGCCCAGCGTGTATGTCCTATTCCAACATGACCGGCGGTATCTTTTTCTCCAATGAAATTAATGAGGTCGTTGACCTTTCCTTTTTTCTTGTATACATTCAGGTCGGCATTCATCAGCGCAACACCTGCGCTGTCGTACCCCCTATATTCCAGCCGCTGTAATCCTTTTATCAGAATGGGGTAGGCTTCCTTCTTACCTATGTATGCAACTATTCCGCACATTGTTGAAAGATTTAAGAGATTGTGGAATGTGTAGAGATACCCGGACTATATTTTAGTATAGTAGAGACGCAGCTTCATAGGGTACTTAGGGTGTTTGGCACCATAAAATACCACGCGTCCGATGCTGGAACTCTTCTGTTCAAAAGTAACGAAAAAACTGTCAGCGATGCTGCTGTCATCAATCATTTTTTGAGCGTAGTAGGAAAGATTAAACGTGTACTTCAATAAATTTTCACCATCCACAACTATCTTTTGGGGCTTACCACCAAAGGAAAGCAGTTTGGAAGAATTGTTCAATGAATACGTGTAATCTTCAATTAGGTCAGTAGCAACTGTACCGGTATTTTTTTTACGTATCGCCAACTGAGGTGGTGTATCAAATCCATCCGAAGTGGGTTTCACAAACAAATCCAGTTCAGCCTTGTCAACAATAAGATTTTTCCCTTTTAAGTTTTTAATGGTAGGTAGGCTTAGCTTAACATCGGGACCATTCATCCCTTGAAGATAAACAACCGAATCACCAACTGCCTGGTTGTTGATGGCTGCTATCAATGCCTGTGACGGACTGCTCACAAAGTTAACTGATTTGGTAGCGCTTGTAAAGGCATCTGCATATGCATAGAGGGTTAAAATCCTCTTTTTGTTGCTGTTGTCACGATAGTAAATATTGACATTGGTCAGCAGGTTGTAACTACGGGTTGTACCATCAAATCTGGTGAGAAAGAACCTGACAAAGCCTTTGTCCTCACTCAGCGGTTTGATGTGTAGCCCTTTAAAAATCTTGCTGAATTCAGCGTTGGTATTGAGTTTTGTGCTGTCCAGCGAAAGTATTTCCTTACCGAAACTATTGTTCAGTCTTATTCTCAAATGGGGTGCCAGCACCAGTTTTGATGAGTCCGTGTAGCCGGTTATCCGCACACTGTCTTTCACAAACTTGATTCCGGGGATAAAAGACTGGTTGATATCATTTAGTGCTGAAGTTTCTGTTTTGAATGTAGTACTGGAATAATGATCTTGCGATGGAATATCTTCCACAACCCTGTACACACCGATGGTCCTTGGCAAGGCAATGTTGCCAAAACCCAAAGTGTCGTACTGCAACGAAAGCACAACCGAATCTACTACTGCATTGGTGGCTGACGCGGTGCTGTATGCCACGGTAGTGAACATCTGCATATAAAAACCGGCTGTGGTTCTTCCGAAAACCGGGTCGTTAACGTTGCCACAGGGGTAAGTTAAGGTAAAATTTGTAGAACTCGGGCTGATGACACTATCTTTCCGGACTGAAACAGATCGAATGGTCAGCGTATCGGTTACACCAAGCCCCACCTGATCCTGGTCAAGCAGACCTTCGCCAACATCGGTAGATTCGCTGCAGGAAAAAGTGATGACGGAAAAAACCGTCAAAATCAAGAAAAGGAAGTGAAATCCGGAAAATATTTTTTTCATCAGAGAGAAAACGCTTAAACAGACGCAGACTGCAGACGCAGCACAAACTGCGGGAGAAATGACCGCTGAAACAAATGATCAGACAGGGTCAATGAGTCAATCAGCCGATTTATCTGCCAGCATGTGATTGTAAAATTCAATGTAGGCCGGGAGAAAACTCTCCTCACTCTGAAAGTCCAGCAACGGCTTGTCGGTTTCGTTCAGCATTCCGCTGACAGAGGGCCCGTAATGCTCACTACCCATAATTACACCATCACTGTACGATACCGCACCGGCGTCAATACTGAGTTTGCCATCCTGCATGTACGACTTCAGTAAATCAGCATCCATACCATTGATGGCTGCTTTTTGTGCAAAGTTATCAGCCAGTGGCATATCAGGAGTGGAGTTGTAGACCGAATACACTACCTTGGAGTTTTTGAAAATGGGCTCATGTGAGTAGGCATTCTTGACAAACAATGGCAACATTCCGGTCATCCAGCCATGGCAATGAATAATGTCGGGAGACCATCCGAATTTCTTGACTATCTCCAAAACACCCTTACCAAAGAAAATCATCCGCTCATAATTGTCTTCGAATGGAATACCATTATCATCAGCAAAAAGATTCTTGCGTTTGAAATAATCCTCGTTTTCCAGGAAGTAAACCTGCATACGGGAGTTCGGCATTGAAGCTACTTTTATCACCAAAGGATAGTCATCGTCGTCGATAATGATGTTCATTCCAGACAAACGCACCACCTCATGCAGTCTGTGTCTGCGCTCATTGATGGAACTATATCGTGGCATCAGCACCCTTAGTTCAAATCCGCCCTTGTCCTGGGCGTATTGTGGCAAACGGCTCACCAGACTGGCGATTTCAGAAAGCTCCGTGTAGGGCTCCAGCTCCTGTGTGACAACCAGCAATTTTAGTTTAGACATATCCGGAAATAAAAAATAGTAGTTTACATTAAAGTGCTGCAAAGGTACAACATATTAGTTGGCTTTTTTAATTTCCCGCAGTTTTTAGGAACATTTTATGAAAAAAATAATGGTTTTTTGACATTTTAGGTGCCAACCGAGGCCCTGAATCATCATTTTAACATCATCATCACCACCCGCATTCTGGACAAAAAATCAGCATATTGAAAGGCTGCTAACTTCAAAAAGAAACCTTTCCTATCTTTGCATCCGGATACTCTGCCACCAATTTGACATTTCGTCAGCAAACACAAAGCTTGCGAATCAAGAAACAAATGTTACTGATAACCTTTACAACAAAAAAGATGCGCGCAAAAACAAGCTGTGCAGGATGGACAATTTTGCTACTGGTAGCTCTGCTGAACATTTCCTGCCACAAAGACTATGAAAAAATTGACAAGGAAAAAATTGAAAACTACCTGCGCTCCAACAATCTGAATGCTCTGATAACGGCATCGGGATTGTACTACATTGTACAAAAGGAGGGTTCCGGTGAGCGGCCTACATCTACCAGTACGATTGCCGTGGGTTACCAGGGTTATTTTCTCAACAACAAATCATTCGACGCTTCGGATTCCGTTCAGTTTTCACTCAGCCAGGTTATAGAGGGCTGGTCGGAGGGACTGCAGCTCATCAGAGAGGGCGGGTCTATACAGCTTTTTATTCCCTCGTCACTAGCGTATGGCTCCAATGGTAACGGCATTATCCCTGCCAATGAACCACTGGCTTTTGATATCAGCCTGAAGCGCATTGATGCCGTTGACCTCTCCAATCGAAGGGAAATTCGAGCCTATGCCTTAAAAAAAGGTTTTAAAGTAGATTCGCTCAGTTCAGGGTTGTACTACATGATTGAAAACCCGGGTAGCGGAGAAAATCCATCAGCGAATGCTCAGGTCACCGTCAATTACAAGGGCTATTTCAGTGATGAAAAGATTTTCGAGGGCAGCACTGCTACTTTTCCTCTTTTAAGTGTCATTCCCGGATGGCAACTGGGTATTCCTTTGCTGAAAAGGGGCGGCAAGGCTAAACTTTTCATACCTGCGCGACTGGCATACGGATCCAAAGGCAACGGCAAAATACCGCCGAATAAAGTTATTATTTTTGATGTTGAACTAATCGATTTCTGAAGATGCAAAATGCCGTTCCGGAAAATAAATTTCTGTTCACCATAAAGAGTTTTGAAGCCAACAAAAGACAAACCATCAGTATCCCTGCCCTGGTCAGTCTGATGCAAGAGGCTGCCATGCAAAATGCTGCCAATTTCGGTGCCAGCGTGGCCAATCTTCAGGCCATCGGTGTGAGCTGGGTGCTGAACAGATTCCGGCTCAATATGATGGAATACCCCAAGGTTGAAGAAGAAATTATGATTATGACCTATCCGGTCAGAATGGACAAATTTTTTGTCATCCGTGACTATCTGATTTACAATGGGGAGCGCAGACTGGTGGGCTCGGCAACTAGCAACTGGTTTGTGCTAGACATGGTCAAGAGAAGCATGGCGCAGATTCCCGATTTCATTAGGGAAATACAGTTGCCACCGATTGAAGAACCACAGACTCCACTGGAAGGCAAAATAAGGGCTCCACAGGAGTGCGATGTTTCTCACGAGTTCAAAGCGCACTGGCACGACCTCGATTTCAACCTGCATGTTTCCAACATAAGTTATTTCCGCTGGCTGGCAGAATCTGTCCCGGATGGCTATCTCGATACCCATGAACTGGCGGAACTGGACGTCACATTCAAGGGCGAATGCCACAACAATGACATAATAATCGCGGAATCACAACGTTTTGATGAAACCGGTTTCGCCCAGCGTTTGTTTAGGGAAGAGGACAAGAAAGACCTAGTCTGGGCAAGGTCAAAATGGAGGCCGGTACCCGCAGTCAATTTTCCCGAATAAATCAATCATCCAATTGCATTACATTTATGAAACATCTGATTTTGACGCTCGCAGCAACAATTTACCTGAGCAGTACTTTTGCCCAGGGCATAGAATTTTATCATGGCAAATGGTCTGAAGCACTGGAAAGAGCGCGCAAGGAGGAGAAACTGATTTTTGTGGATGCCTATGCCAAGTGGTGTGGCCCTTGCAAGCGCATGGCAGCCGAAACTTTCACACAACAAAAGGCCGGGGAATACTTCAACAAGCACTTCATTTGCATGAAAATGGACATGGAAGAGCAGGACAACATCGAGTTTATTGAAAAATATCCGGTAGGCTCCTATCCTACCCTTATGTTCATTGATGACAAAGGGAAAATAGTCAAGAAAACAGTGGGTTATCAAGACCTGAAAGCACTGCTTAGCTTCGGAAAAAGCGCCCTTTCGGGCATGGACAATAGTGCCGAATTTGAGAAAAAATACAATGAAGGCGACCGCTCTCCGGACCTCGTTTACAATTACATCCGTGCACTGAACAGAGCGGGAAAGCCATCGCTGAAAATCACCAACGATTACCTGCAAAAGCAAAAAAATCTAGGTACCACCGAGACACTTTCCATCATTTTTGAAGGTGCAACCGAATGTGATGCAACGGCATTTCAGTACCTCATTCAACACCGCGATAAAATCGCAGCAATATTCAGTGCTGGCGCTGTCAATGAAAAAATAAAAACCGCCTGCCAGAACACGACGGACAAAGCCATTAAATTCAAAAATGCTGAGCTGCATGAAGAAGCCAAAACCAAAATGAAAAAGTATTGTCCAGCTGAGGCAGAGTCTTTTGCCATAGAGGCAGATATCAAATTCTACCTCGGTACCAGGGACGTCAAAAATTACCTGAAAGCCTGTGGAAACTGCGCAGCCGACGACATCAAAAACGATCCGGCAAAACTGCACGATCTGGCGAAGGATATGGTACAGAATTTTCCTGCCGACAGAGATGTACTGAAGATGGCCGAAAAAATAATGAAGAAATCGGCAGAAAATGGTACCCAGCCTAATTATTATCTGGCCTACGCACAGATTTTGCTGAGGAATCAGAAAAAAGACCAGGCGAAGAAAGCTGCATCAAAGGCGCTGGAAATGGCTAAAGAACAGAAAAAAGAGACCATGCAGATTGAGTATTTTATTCAGTCGATGGGCTGATAAATCAGCGATATTCTATAACACTGCCCTGCAAGCAGTTAAATTTTTTGATATGAAATTACACAATCGCGTCAACCGGCGTGAGTTGAAGCAACGCATGCTTCAAAGCGAAGAACCGCGCACCACCATTTCTTTCTACAAGTACCACCATTTATCTAACCCAAGTGTCTTCAGAGACCACATTTACCAGGAATGGCAAAAAATTGGCGTTCTGGGACGCGTTTATGTGGCACATGAGGGCATCAATGCACAGATTTCTGTACCATCCACCGCTGTAGATACATTCAGAGCCGCATTGGACGAAATTGATTTCTTGAAAGGCATACGATTGAACATCGCCCTGGAAGACGATGGAAAATCTTTTTTTGCCCTTACCATCAAAGTGAGGGATAAAATTGTTGCCGACGGACTCCATGATCCCACTTTTAATCCATCCCACACCGGCTCTTATCTTAAGGCAGCGCAGGTCAATGAACTAATGGAGAAACAAAATCCCATCCTGGTCGATATGCGAAATCACTATGAGTACGAAGTGGGGCGTTTTGAAAATGCCATCGAAGTGCCATCAGAGACCTTCCGCGAACAACTGCCCATGGCCGTTGAAATGCTCAAAGGCAAAGAGGATGAACCCATCATCATGTATTGCACAGGCGGTATCCGATGCGAAAAAGCAACTGCTTGGATGAGGCACAATGGATTTAAAAATGTTTTTCATATCGAAGGCGGCATCATCAATTACGCCCGTCAGGTAAAGGAGGAAGGGCTGGAAAGCAAATTCGTGGGTAAAAATTTCGTTTTTGACGAAAGACTGGGCGAAAGGATTACCGAAGATGTACTTTCCCGATGCCATCAGTGTGGAGAACCCTGCGATGAACACACCAATTGCGCCAACGATGCCTGCCACCTGCTGTTTATTCAGTGCAAAACTTGTGCAGAAAAATACCGGAAATGCTGCTCAGAAAAATGCAGCGACTTCATTCAGCTGGATGAGGAAACACAAAAAACACTTCGAAAAACAACAGAATTTAACGGCAGCAGGTTTGGCAAGGGAAGATACAAACTGAATAGGGATAACCCGGAATTGCTACGCTAGGTTATTTCCCAGGCAAAAACTGGAGCACATTTCGGGTATTAATAGCTACCTTGGCAGACAAATGTCGGTACCAGTGCTCAATACACAAAGACTATACTTGCGGAAATATGTTCCGGAAGATTTCCCCTTGCTCGTTCAGTTATACAATGACTGGAAATGGAGGGATGTGGATGATGCTTTTGCAAAAAATTTCCTTGTCAACGTCATCTGTAAACAATATGATAAAGGTGGTGGCGTTTGGGCTACTTTCCTGCGGGAAAACGACAATTACATCGGCCATTGCGGCATAAAATACCTGGAAATACAACAGGAATGGCATCTGAGTTTCAGATTCCTGAAGTCCTGCTGGCGCAATAATTTACCGGCTAAAGCCATAAAGACCTGCACCGATTACGGATTCAGGTCACTGAACATAAATGAGATTGTAGTTGACCTGGACGAAAGAAACAAAGCAGCGGCAAAAATGCTGCGGTCAATTGGATTCAGACACCGCATCAGTTTTGAAGAAAACGGAACATGGCTGCTGCGCTACAGCATCTTTTCCTGATCTGACAAATTTTTTAAACCAGCAAAATGAACGCTTTCAAAATCAATGCTCAATTTGAGCCTACAGGAGACCAGCCCGCTGCCATCAGACAGCTGGTATCCGGAGTGGAACATGGTGATCGGGCGCAAGTGCTGTTGGGGGTAACCGGATCTGGAAAAACATTTACGATTGCCAATCTTGTTCAAAAGGTGAACCGCCCCACTTTGGTGCTGACACACAACAAAACCCTGACCGCGCAGCTTTACAGCGAATTCAAGCAGTTTTTTCCAGACAATGCGGTTGAGTATTTTGTCTCTTACTACGACTATTATCAGCCAGAGGCCTATATATCGGTTTCCGATACGTATATTGAAAAAGATCTGCAAATCAACGAGGAGGTTGACAAGCTCCGACTGAGGGCCACATCTTCCATACTGAGCGGCAGAAGGGACATCATTGTGGTGGCCTCGGTATCCTGTATCTACGGTATGGGTAATCCGGAGGATTACAATGCCGGGATTATCCGCATTGAAAAGGGGCAGATCATTTCCAGAAATGTTTTTCTGTATAAACTGGTGGAAAGTCTCTATTCCAGAACGGAAACCGATTTTTCCAGAGGTACATTCAGGGTACGGGGTGACACTGTTGACATCAACCTCCCCTATTCAGAAACAGGTTATCGGATTACCTTTTTCGGAGACGAGATTGAAAGCATTGATGTCTTGGAAAAAGAAACCGGAAAGCGCATTGAAAGTGTGAATTTTGGGGCCATTTTCCCCGCCAATCTCTATGTGGCGCCAAGGGAGCGAATACACGAGATCATCCGGCAGATCGAGGACGAGGCATACGCACAGGAGCAGTATTTCCGAAAGGAATTCAAGGAAACCGAGGCAAAAAGAATCCGAGAGAGAACACAATTCGATCTGGAAATGATCAAAGAACTGGGGTATTGCTCCGGAATAGAGAATTATTCCCGTTTTTTTGACGGCCGTCAGCCCGGCGCGAGACCTTTCTGCCTTTTGGACTATTTTCCCGACGATTACCTGCTCGTTATTGATGAGAGCCACGTGACCATACCTCAACTCAGGGGGATGTGGGGAGGAGACCGCGCGCGAAAAATGAGTCTGGTCAACTACGGATTCCGGCTGCCTTCCGCGCTGGACAACCGTCCGCTGAGTTTTGAAGAATTTCAGTCGATGATTCATCAGGTTATTTATGTCAGTGCTACTCCGGGAGATTACGAACTGGAGCAAACCGGGGGAGTCATCGTTGAGCAATTAATACGGCCTACCGGACTACTGGACCCGCCCATTGAAGTGAGGCCAAGTCTAAACCAGATCGATGACCTGCTCGATGAGGTAAACAAAAGAAGCAGTGTCGGCGAAAGGGTGCTTGTCACTACGCTGACCAAAAGAATGAGCGAAGAGCTGGCCAAATATTTTGCAAGACTTGACATCAAAGTGCGCTACATCCATTCCGAAATTGACACCATGGAACGCGTAGAAATACTCAGAGACCTCAGACTTGGCTCGTTTGACGTGCTGGTCGGAGTGAACCTGCTCCGGGAGGGACTTGACCTTCCCGAAGTATCGCTGGTAGCTATCCTGGATGCCGACAAAGAGGGCTTTTTGCGCAATGAGCGCTCGCTAACGCAAACAGCAGGTCGTGCAGCAAGAAATTCCAACGGCAAGGTGATTTTTTACGCAGACAAAATTACCGATGCCATGCGAAGAACCATTGATGAAACCAACCGAAGGCGTAGCATTCAGATTGCCTACAACGAAGCCAACGGCATCACACCGCGAACGGTCTCCAAATCAAAAGAGGAAATCATACACTCCAGTTCCATACTTGACATACGCGGAAAGAGCGCAAAAGCCTACGTTGAACCTGAAGAAATCAACATCGCAGCTGACCCGGTCATTGAAATGGCTACTCACGAACAGCTGGAAAAAATGATACTGGCGGCTGAAAAAGAAATGAAAGCTGCCGCAAAAGATCTGGATTTTATCAGCGCCGCCCGCTACCGCGACGAAATGCAGTTACTGAAGAAAAAACTCAAGGAAAAAAAGGTGTAATCAGCGCCCTGCTGTTTGTTTCAGCAAGTCGTAAATGAGGTCCGCTGAAGCATCCCAGCTGAATTTATCTCGCTGCTTCCGTCCCTTGGATACTAGATTTATTCGCAATTCGGCATTGCTGTAAATGGAATTCATGGCAGTTGCAATTTCATCACAACTTTCCGGATTTACAAGTAATGCCGCATCACCCGCCACTTCGGGCATTGCGCTGACTGATGAAGTAATCAATGGGACCTCTGCGTGCATCGCTTCCAGCAGCGGAATGCCAAACCCCTCAAACAAAGAGACCCAAACAAATGCGAGCGCTGATCCCATCAGTCCGGGCAAATCTGCCTCAGACACGTAACCCAGAAAATGAATGTCCGACTGAAACGAGGAAGCCTCAAAAGCATCTTTCACCTCCCCGGTCTGCCAGGCAAATCGGCCGGCAATAAGAAGCTGCACGTCTGAATGGGTTTGCTTTTTGAAAACATCGAATGCCCTGATCAGACGGTGTACATTTTTTCGGGGATGGACCGCACCAACGAAGAAGAAATAATCTTTTCCTGCACTGAAACGGGTTTTTACCTGCACTTTCTCATCAGCATCCAGGGGACGAAATTCGGGTTGCGCAGCATTGGGAGTCACAGAAATTTTTGACGCAGGAATGTGGTACTTTGCTTGTATATCGTTTTTTACAAAATTCGATACAGTCACTATACGAGCAGCCTTTCGAAGATACTTTGGAGTAAAATAGTGGTAAAACCTACTGACAACGCCCGAAATAAGATCAGGAAAATGCACAAAAGCGAGGTCGTGAATGCACATGAGAGTCGGCACTCGCGTGCGGAGCGACAAGTAACCATCAGGAGAGAAGAATACATCTGCCCTGTATTTTTTTAGGGCCTTGGGAACTGCCCATTCAAACCACAGATACCACAAAAAGGGATGCCTGGCCGGCGGGAAAAGCACCACCGGTATCACATTTTTCCCAAAGACAAAATCATCGGAATATTCCCTATCAAACAGAAAAACAAACTCATCTTCAGGATGCTGCTCCACCAGTCTTTTGCTGATTTCATAACTATATCGACCGATGCCCTCCAACCGGCCCTCCAGTAAAAACCTCGCATTTACAGCAATCCGCATTTTTATCTATTATTCATTTGCGCTTCACCCGGAAGCTTGGCGTAGATTATTATTACCTTTATAACGCATTTGCTACGCTTCAAACCGACATACAAATGCAGTTTTGGGGCATAAAAGTCGGCGTCACAAGCCGGACAAAAGTACAAAATTATCGTTAGCTTTACGTCCAAATTCTGAACGATGATCGTATCTGCAATTGTGGCAATGGCGAAAAACCGGGTGATTGGCCGCAACAATGAAATACCCTGGTACCTGCCCGAAGATTTTAAGTGGTTCAAAAAGCAAACGCTGAATCACTGCATCAT
>CANHEE010000047.1 GCA_947459655.1 Lewinellaceae bacterium | reverse complement strand
GTCAACACCTAATAGAAAAACATCGTCCGGATTATTCGGATTTACATCAATTCCTGAAAAATACCATCCGAATCCTCCCAGTGCCTGATCAGACAACCCTGTGGAAGCTGGATCGTCAGGCAATCTTTGCCAATTGTTTCCTCCATCCGTGGTCTTGTAAATTCCTTCTTGATTAAAATCTTCAGCGGAAACAAAAACAGCGTACAATATATTAGGTTGTAATTTACAAATGGTTATTCCTACACGGGATAATTTACCGGAAGGAAGACCATTTTCAAGCTTTGCCCATGTATCTCCCCCATTTGTGGAACGAAAGATTCCTGCTGTATTACCGGATGCTATGTTTGTTTTGTTACTCCTTATCCTATCCCAGCTACTGGCGTAAATGATGTCCGGATTCAACGGATTGATGGCCAAATCACAAACCCCGGTACTATCTGAAATAAACAATTTCTGTGACCATGAAAGACCACCATCTAGCGACTTGTAAAGTCCGCGCTGTCTGTTTTTCTGATATGGGAGTCCCATTGCTGCAGCATACACTACTTTGCTGTTTTTAGGGTCAATTTCAATTTTGGAAATGATCCGCTGGTCTTTAAGTCCAATGTTGGTCCAGCTCATTCCTCCATCGGTACTCTTCCAGATGCCATCACCAACCGAGGAGTAATAGCCAATATTAGGATCCCCCGTGCCAACGTAAACAGTGTTGGGATTGGCCGGATCAAGTTTGATTACTCCTATGCTTAGAAATGGCTGACTATCAAATATTGGAAACCAATTCTTACCACCATCAGTAGTTTTAAATATCCCCCCTCTAGAAAAACCAAGGTATATGATGTTGTCATCTTGCGGATGAACGGCAATTGTATTGACTCTTGCGCCAATATTGAAAGGCCCCTGGGTTTCCCACAACAACGATGCACCTCTGTCAACAGCAATTTGATGATTCATTTGTGTCCGGGCAATGTACAAAGCTTTTTCGTATGCATTCAAATCAATAAAATCATCCGGATAAGCGCGGGCAAGAAAAAAAACCTCATCAGCTGGCGAATCCAATACCTGGGGTTCCGACTGTTGATGTGAATTAATAGAACCGCATGGGATAAACATCAGGTATGACGTGCTAAACAAAGCAGCCAGGAAGCATAAAAAGGTTTGTATCTTAAAAGTGTACATTATCTGAAAGTGGGGTTGTAAAATCAAAGATAGTTGTAATTTTGAGACTCACAAAAATATATGGGAGTGTATTTCGAAGCCATTTATTACAAAATTCAGTAATGAAATACCGCAGATTTACATTATCTGACGAATCCCTTTTAATGTATAAACATCAATATTTCGTTAGAATTTGTGCAGTCAAAAAAAGTGTCTGCATTTTATAAATATACAACCAAATTATGCCGGTAAGAGATACGATTCAGTACCTGCTCATCAAAAATTTAAACATTTCTAAGAAAGAGGCGAAAGAAGCGTTAGAAGCAGGAAATGTAACTGTTAATAAAATTAGCGTTTTCAATAACTGTTATTTTGAAAAAACAGATGAAGTAGCGTTTAATGGAAAACTTCTATTTGAACCCCTCCAAGTTTACAAGGTTCTGTATTACAAACCCTCAGGAGTGGAATGCACGCTGAATACATCAATTCCTGGCAACTTGGCTAATCAATTCATCGGATGGCCGAAAATGTTTCCTGTAGGTAGACTAGACAAGGCTTCGGAGGGTCTTCTGATTTTGACCAATAGCGGAAAATTCTACAGGCAAATGAATCATCACGGCAGTGAAATTGAAAAAGAGTACATTGTGAGGGTCAACAAAAAAATCAGTGGTGATTTCGAAGAGAAAATGAGTGCCGGTATACATATCATGGGAAAGAAGACCCTACCCTGCAATGTAAACGTATTACATGAAGATACCTTTCGAATAATATTAAAACAAGGATTGAATAGACAAATCAGAAGAATGTGCTACAAACTTGATTATGAAGTACTTTCGCTTAAACGAATCAGATTCGGAGACTACCATATCGGAAATATGCAGCCAAATGATTGTATAGAGATCTGAACAAATGTGCCGTGATCCTTTACTTTATAAGTGTACCTAAACCGAAGAAGCAAACCACTTAACTTGCACTTTTTAGTAGTGAATATATTAGTTGGTACGAAGTTTGCCTACAGGTAAGCAAGGTAATTTTTTCATGGTGAATTTTGTCAAAGCCGACTATTTAGGTCGGCTTTGGCTTTTCTGTAAGGACTCGTAATAAAGATTATTGCACTTTGAAGCGATAGGTAATAGATCCACAATCATTGTCATCACCAGCTTTAAATCGATACGTCCTGGCATTTGTAAGGGCAATATTTCTAAGCACTGTGCTCGTGGTGGTCGTACCTTTGCTGTTTACTTTTACGGAGGCAGGATCCACCTGACCATTGGACATTACACAAACATTCACAACTACATCTCCATTTTCATTATAGTTATTACTGGGTGTAGAACGAGCAAGTACGCCTCTGTCACCTATACCGCCACCGATAGAGGTTCCGATGCCATTCCCTGAACCCGCGCCCTGAAGGTTTTTAGCATTTGGATCACCATTAGGATCACCACCATTACCGGGTTTTCCACTATTTCCTGAACCAGCACCTGTGCCCCCTGAGGCTCCGGAGTTTCTAAAAATATCTTTAAAACCGGACTTTTTATTGTTGTACTCCTCTTGTCTCCTTTTTTGCTCAGTTGCCCTTTCTGCCTCCTCCACTCTTTTTTTGGTGGCCTCTTCGATTTCTTTAATTCTTCGCTTGGTTTCTTCGATTTTCCGAGCCTCTGCGGCATAATCTACCTCTTTGTCCTCGTTTGTAATGTCCCTTGTATTTGAAGGTGCATTTGAGACAGGTGAGGGCTTCAGCGGTGTTTCGTCAGGTGGAACTGGTTGCCCACCACCATCTGAAGGACTATCAGAAAAGCTACCTGAGTCTGGCCATCCAAGAGCTACAGTATCGCCACCACCAGTCTCTTCTTTCGCGATTTCAGGCGTAAATGGAAGTTTGAACAAAAAGACCAGTAACAGAAGTGTAAGTGCTGATACAGAGGCAATGTTGGCATTTCTTCTGCCAAGTCTTTCAAAAATTGAAATATCTGTAAAAACCATAGCTTTTAAGTTAATTATTAACCTTCATTAGGAGGCGAAGAAAAAATCATCTTTATTTTTAATTTCTCACCCAAACTTAATACATCCACCAGATCCTGGATGGTTAAATCATCACTGGCGCGCAAAACCACAAGCGGATCAGGCATACCTTCAACGGCTGTTTTTAATGTTTTTTCGAGTAAGTTGGCTGGGACCTCATTTGCATCAATAAGATATAAAACACCATTTCCATCTTTATGTGCCTGCAGAATTAACGGAGTTTTTTTATTGAGTTCTTTTTTTGCTTTCGAATTCGGAACTGCAAGTTTGATTACGTTTGGATTGGCCAGTGTTGAAACGATAAGGAAAAACAGCATCAGAAAAAACATGATGTCATTCATCGCCTCTGCTGCAACTTCTGCACCTTCTTTTTTTATTTTTCTAAGTTTCATTTATATTAGATTTCAGGCGAATTATTTATTAACCTGCATTTGATGATGCAGCGGCCATTACCATCTTTATTTTTAACTTTTCACCTACTTCGAGTACCTCTTTTAGGTCTTTTACCGTTAGACCCTTGTCAATTCGCAGAACAATGGTCGCATCCTCAGTTGCTTTTACATCTTCTTTGAGTTTGCTTTCAAGCTGCTCCTTCGTTACCTCTTCCTTTGCGATAAAATATCTTGCCAAACCTTCCTCTCCCATCGAAACCGAAACCACAATCGGCTGTTTGTTCATCTGCTTTGTTACTGTTGCGTTGGGAAGCGCTAGTTTCACGACATTTGGATTTGCCAAAGTACTGATAATCAGAAAGAAGAGCATCAGGAAAAACATGATGTCGTTCATGGATTCCGCTGCTACTTCTGCATGTTCGGTGGGTTTTCTTCTTAATTGCATAATGTACCTGAATAATGATACGTTAAAATTATTTTGACCTGCAAAATCAGGCTCCCGGCTCGTGCAATAAATCCATAAAATCTATGGCAATACGCTCAAGTTTTACAACTACTTTATCAATCATCATGGTCAGAATATAATAACCGAAAAATGCGAAGATACCAACAACCAGGCCTCCTGCAGAGGTAATCATTTTGGTGTACAATCCATTAGATATAGAGCTAATACTAAGATCATTGGTTACAGCAATGCTGTAAAAAATGTTGATTACACCTACAATTGTACCAACGAACCCAAACATGGGAGCCAACTTTGCAATGAGCGACAAATAACCAACACCTTTTTCCATATTAAATATTTCTACTCTTCCAACTGCTTCCATAGCTCTCTCAATGTCTTCAGATGAATGTCCTACCCTAGCTATGCCTTTTTCAATCATCTTCGCAATAGGTGAGTTGGTTGACTGACAAAGCGTTTTTGCTGCGGTAAGGTTTCCAGATTTAATATTCATTTTAACGTTGTTCATAAATGAATCGTCAATCTCGGCAATTTTGCTGATGACCGAGTAGCGTTCTACAAAAATCCATATTGATGCAATGAAAGCAGCAATCAACAATGAAATGATGATTACGCTAACAGCACCACCACCAAACACAATATCAAGCACACTTTTTTTCTCTTCCACAGCAGAGGCTGTATTTTTTAATGCATCTGCTGCTGCAGCCGAGCTTTTCTGAAATAGTAACAAGATGTTCAAAAACATAAAAAGTAGGTTTTACAGTTAATTTTTACAAAGAAGTTAAAATCTAATCCTATAACGGCTAAACGTAAAGTTTTAGTTTTTTATGTTGGCAAAAGTATATATTTTTTTCATCATAGCGCAAAATATGATGCATAATTTGAATACGACCTGCCATTTACAACAATTTAAATACGTATGCTTGCCTACAGATACTGTCTTGCACTCGGTCCCATACAAAAGAGAAGATCAAGTACACTCAGACCGTCTGTGAAGCCAAAACGATCTTCAAAAACCTGAGGATATCTTCTATTGCCTTCCAAATCCTTTTCTTTTCGGAATCGATTTCTCATATCCAGAATACCTCTATCATTACTGAAATCTGCATTGAATTCCGTTGTAAAATCTATCTTATTTTCACATTTCAGCCATTTTAATGTATTGTTGAGAATTTCCATGTTCATATCGAAAAGAAACGTGTACTTTTTAGCGAAAAAGGGATCTAAAACAGCAGCATAGTGTTCAAAATAAGGTGACTTACCATAGGCTGAGCGTATGGCCTGCCAATGACGTAATTGCCATCTTTCTACATTTGCAATTTTTACATCTCGGATGGATTGTTGTGCATTTTTACCGCTTTCCAACGGGACGATCAAAGACTGCACTCCATTAGCGGTTGCTATCAGGCACTTATTTCTGAAACTTCTCTTTTGGTAATTTTCACAATGTTCTAAAAGAATCACTGTCCCTTCTTGCACCAATCCCGAATAGACACTTATTGGCGCAAAAAATTGCGATTCAACGATGAACTTCATTTTTTCTGACATTCAATGACCAACGTTTCATAACGATCCAGTTTAAGCTGGTTGACATCGGTAGGCTTTTCTGCAATGATGTCGTAAAATCGGGAATAATTCTTCAAAACCTCATCGAATCTTGGAGCATCAAAACGCTGCACTTTATCTGATGTATTCATGACTACCATTACACATGATTTATCAGTATACCTGAAATAGGTGTATACGCCTTCAACAGGTATAAAGTGTATTCTTTTTCCAATCGTCAGTGCGTCGCTTTTTCGGCGAAAATTGGCCAATCTGCTGACGTATCTGTACATCTCGTTCTCACTTTTTGTTCGATCTCTTGCTCGAAATTTATTGGTTTTGTCTTCCTTCCATCCTCCCGGAAAATCTGCCCTAACATAACCATCAGGATTGGAAATACCTTCCATCAAAATTTCTGTTCCGTAATACATCTGTGGTATCCCCCTATCTGTGAGCAACCAAGCAAGTGCAGATTTCAGTTTGGTCTTATCCTTGTTCAGCGTGGAATATATTCTCGTCATGTCGTGATTGTCCAGGAATATTAGGTTTTGTTCGGGTTTGCGCTGTAGATAATCAGAGCATAGTGTGTGGTATAATCTGGCTACACCATCAACCCAGCCCTGTTGTCTGGTGAGGGCTTCAGTCACTGCATATTGTAGCTGAAAATCTATTGGGTGTATTTGCTTGTCTCCAAGTAAGGATTTCACCGCCTCGTTTTCGGTATAAAAAGCCTGATTGTTGTTGCCAGTGACGTAGGATTCGACGCAGATGTAGAAATCTGGGTACTCTTCGAGTATGGCTTTAGACCACTTCTGCATAAATTCCTGATCGTTATAAGGATAGGTATCCACGCGGTAAGCGTCAATACCTGAATATTCAATCCACCAAATGGAATTTTGTATCAGATATTTTGCCAGTTTTTCATTTTTCTGGTTCAGGTCAGGCATATGATAGTCAAACCACCCTTCAAGCATTGTGGTTTTATCAGATAAGGAAACATATGGGTCGTAATGAACCTGATCACGATAATTAGATCTTTTGAATTTTTCAAGATTGTGAATCCAATCCAACGAAGGCAAATCACGGATAAAAAAATGTTGGTTGCCTACATGATTGAATATCATATCCTTGACCACTTTCATTCCTTTTTTGTGCATAGCAGAAACATAATCAGCATAAATTTCATTGTTGCCCAGCCTTTTGTCTATTTTATAATGGTCAGTTATGGCATAACCGTGATATGATTCATACGGTTGATTGTTTTCAAGAACCGGTGTCATCCAAACTGCAGTTACGCCTAGATCTCTAAGATAATCAAGATGGTTTACTATCCCGCGGATATCTCCCCCATGTCTAAAATACATCTTGTCCCGCTGAATATCTCGCTGATGCATGTCTGCAAAGAAATCATTTTCGGTATCTCCGTTTGAGAATCGGTCAGGCATGATCAGGTATACAAAATCGGACGTACTCAAACCTTGCGCCATGATTCGGTTCTTGTCCCTGTTCTGCAATTTTAATGTATGAGTTTTTACCATTGACCCTATTCTCAATTGTAACAACACGTCACCCGGTTTTACATCACTACCGATTTCGAGTTCCGCAAAAAGATAATTGGGGTTTTCAAGCGCTGTACTGCTTTTTAGTCGAACTCCGGGATAGTTTACTTCCAATACAGCATTTTTTGCATTCTTGTCGTGAATCATCACCTCAACTACCGGATTTTTCATCCCAATCCACCAGGATGCTGGATAAATAGCAGCTTCAAAATCATTTACTCCAACAGCAGTAAGTGGCTTGTATTCTGGAACGACATAACCGTCAGGTATTCTTTGCTCCATCGCAAGTTGCTCCTTGGTTTTTCCCTTTTGCGAAGCAGACACATCTTGAACAGATTTGCATGATATCAATGATAAAATCAAAGCAATTCCAAGGAACTGCAAATTGAACAATCTAAAAAAAATAGTACTCATGATTAAAATTACTCCTTTGATTTCAATACACAATTAAGATAACTTAGGAACAGAGGACAAGATAAATATAGTTTGGAAAACTAAAATCAATAAATGCAAATAAAAAAGGGTTGCTTCGTTCGAAGCAACCCTTTTCAAGAACTAAACAATTATTGGCATTAGACGATGGCTAGTGCTGATTTCTTGACAGGTACAACCCAGCCATAGATATCCTCTACGGCACCATTGCGTAAACCATTGATTTCATTGTACAACATGTTGCCTATTTTCCTCTCTGACACAGGTGGCAAAACCATCGTAAAGTCGTTGTAGGTAATTTCTGAAACATGAGAAACGACAGCAGCGGTACCAGCTCCAAAAGCCTCAGTAAGTTTTCCCGATTTGTATGCTTCGACGAGTTCATCTATGGTTATGTGACGTTGCTCGCAAGGGATATTTTTCGCTTTTAAAATGTGAAGAAAAGAATTCAGGGTAATTCCTTTAAGAATTGCACCATCAGCAAGCGGTGTAACAACTACACCATCAATAACGAAAACCAAATTCATTGTTCCGGCTTCCTGTATGTATTTAAACTCTTTGGCATCCATCCACATAACCTGATCATAACCTTTCTCTTTAGCCATTTGTGCAGGATAAAGTGATGCACCATAGTTTCCCGCCGTTTTTGCTTCACCTACTCCACCGATAGCTGCACGAACATAGTGTTGTTCGACAAGCAAACGAACCGGCTTGGTGTAGTAAGGTCCGACCGGACAGGTCATTATCACAAAAGTATATGTTTTGGAAACTGCAACACCAACATGTTCTTCTGTTGCGAACATCAATGGTCGGATGTACAATGTAGCACCTTGAACTGTTGGTATCCATTCGCTGTCTATGCCAATCAACTTTGTTAATCCTTCCAGGAACAAAGATTCTGGTAACTCAGGCATGCACATCCTTTTGGCAGAACTGTTCAATCTTTTGACGTGCATTTCGGGGCGCATAAGACATGGAACGCCATCCTGATTTTTGGACGCCTTCATCCCTTCAAAAATTGACTGACCATAGTGCAAAGCCATATTTGCAGGACTTATTGAGAAATTCGCGTAGGGTACAATTCGCGGGTCTACCCAATTTTCGCCATCAAAATCTACCACGAATATATGGTCAGAAAATTTCCGTCCAAAGGGTATGTTATTGAAATCTACCTCGGACAACCGAGAAGCAGAAACCGGCTCAAAGCGAATGTTGTGTGGCATGGTCAAAAATTAAGATGGAACTTGTTAATAATCCCTGATAACCGACGGAAATCACGGCAAAGATAAAATAAATTCATTACTTTTGCAATGTATCAAATAATTTATTTCAAACACACTCTTGACATAAATTTTGAAATTAAGCTAATTATAGATATAAATTAAAATATTATTTTGAATTTATCGTTTATTAATAATAATATATTTTTTCTGGAAGATGTTGTCCTTACAAAAGAGAACCTTTTCACAACCAGGAAAATACTGATTATTTGGAAACATTCCGAAGCACTGAATAATGACCTTCTTGCATTCCTGAAAAAAATACTCGCCGCGATACATTGCGATCCTGAAAAGGACGTATGGTTCTTTTCGGTAGAAAATGATCATCGATACTCTGTTTCACAAATCAAAAACCAACTTCCTTCAGAAAATGCCATTTTATTTGGATTCACACCTGAACAATTCGGCGTCAGGGCACAAATAAAAAAATATTCACTCACAACAATTGGCGGTGTAGGTTACCTCTTTTGCGATCAGCTATCGGATATTGAACAGCATACACCTCTCAAAGCTGCCCTTTGGGAGGCACTTAAAACCATTGTCAGGTAAAATAGCCCAACATGAAAACAACTCTTGTCCCAATTACCGCAATTTTTATCATTACAATTCAATCTTGTGCCTACAGAAATCCCGTGGGTAAATTCGAAACCACACGTATTCCTGAGGCACCGGACTATTCAAGTCCGGCATGCTGGGCAGCTCTTCCGAATAAAACAGATTCGTCTGATTTATGGGCGGGAAATGTGAAGAACCAATACACAAGTGACGACGCAGATGTATTTTATCTCTCGCCAACAATGTATACCGGGAGCAAGCGCTATCAGAAAAGATGGAATGCAACAATAGATGAAGAAAGGTTCAACAAAGTAGTTGACAAAGTAGCCGTAAAGTTTCAGGCATCCATTTTTAATGGTGTGGGAAGGATTTATGCTCCCTATTACAGACAGGCTCATATCAAATGTTATTTTTTGAAAGATAGCGCTTCAACAAAAAAAGCTTTTGACGTGGCCTATCAAGATGTTCGAAACGCGTTTGAATATTATCTGAAATACAACAATAATGGACGACCTATCATCATAGCAAGCCATAGTCAGGGAACCACCCATGCCCTAAAATTAATGTCAGAATTTTTTGATGGAAAACCACTATCCAAAAAACTTGTGGTGGCATATTTACTAGGTATGCCGGTAGGCAAGAAACAGTTCGGTAGCATAGCGATATGCGAAAACCCTGAACAGACTAATTGTTTCTGCTCCTGGCGAACATTTAAAAACGATTACATTCCACATGGTTTTCCAACGGGTGACCGGATAGCCGTTGTTAACCCTCTGACATGGAAAACAGATACAAATTATGCTCCATCAGAATTGAACAAAGGTTCCGTATTTAGAAATTTCAGTAAAGTTGTTCCTGCAGCTAATGATGCACAAATCCACGATGGAATTTTATGGACAAACAAACCGAAATTCAGGGGAAGTTTTTTCCTGCGTACAAAGAATTACCATGCCGGTGATTTCAATATTTTTTACATGAACATTCGCGAAAACGCGACAAAACGACTTCGCGCGTATTGGAGATAGTACGAGCTTCCTGACACCATAAAAAAGAATAATGACGTTGCTGTTTGGGTAAACTTCGCAATGACCATGAATAAGGAAATATGGGTTAATCCAAATTCAAATTTCTGTTAAGTTCTAGCTCGATTAAGTAATGTAAAGGTTGAAACAAAAATAAAAATAAAGCGCTTCAGTTTACCGTCTTATTAAACTGAAATATACTTCGTAAATCTATGAAAGCATTTGACTGTATAGTAGATAGAAATCGGCGAATTAAATAAAGCACAATAGAATAGCATTGGTTAATTCGTAGTTCAAAGCAAACCCTGAATTATCTCCCAAAGTTTTTCATAAGGAATCACTTCTGTTTCCTTTACAAAGCCCTTGTAATTGAAAGAAGTCTGCAACAGTTTCTGGTGGTATTTTTCAGCCTTATGAACTTCTGTCTTTTTAAAATCAATTTTCTCAAGTTGATGGAGCATTTTTACAAACTGTGTCAGTCTGAAATACTCATCTGGTTTAAGTTGTCTACCGGCAAAAAGTACCAACCGCTCCGTGACCTCTGAAGCTGAAGGATAACTTTTGCGTTTGAGATGATACAAAATCTGCGCAATCATATTGTGTGCAGTCAATATTCTGGCATCCTTTGCGAAGTGAACCTGCTCCGCTAAAAATTTTGATACCTTAAATACTTTTTTCCGAGAAGCCTGACTGGCCAAGGTTTGCGTACTCGGAGTTTCGGTAAAAAAGTTGATGTATGCCTCATAGACAGCCCACTTGTCGCGCACTTCGTTCTTGAGTTTCCGGAATTTGGGGTGATTGAATGCCTTATTGAAAATGGCAAGAGCATTTAGGAAATTTTCCGTATGCATTGCCAGCAGCAGGTAGTACTCAAGGAATGTAAACCATAGCGCTGAACCCTCTTCAAATTGCTGTAGCGCCTTTTCTGCATTTAATTTACCATTTTTATAGTCCTGCAAATGAAGATGTGCCGTCATTTTTCTCAACAAAAATCCTGACACTTTACCCTCCTGATAATAAAGCGGATGCTCATCCACATATGATTCAGCGCGCTGGCAGACTTCAAGCATTGATTCCCAATCTCTTGTCATTTCAAAACGGTAAATCCAAACCAGAAACATGTTGTAAACGATAACTGGGGAATCACATTTTTCAGAAAAGCGAACAAGTTCATCGCAATACTCAGCAATTTTATCCATGGCCGAAACATGATCAGGTTGGCCGCCATAATATTGCATTATTACGCGCTGACAGAGAGCTTCTGATTGTACTTCAATGTTTCGAATATCAGTATATTCTTTGACCAGCCCATCGTAGTATTCGTAGTCTTTTTCGAAATTGTGTTCTGCAGCAAATCTTCTCAGCATGCTTGCACATTCGATGATGATATCTGAAAATTTGTACTTAAGTGCAGTGGTCAACATTTGTGAAGCCTGATCTGCTGCAGCGTTAATGGCGCCATTCAGTTCAAGAATCTTAACAAGCGACCACTCTTTATTACAGGAAAAATATGCTCGGTCGTAATTGGAGGTTGAAGGGGCATTTACATCAAGAAAAAAAAGCGTGTTGAGCAATCTTTTCCTGAAACGGGATTTCAACTGCCTGTATTTGTCGTCGGTGGGTTGACAATCATACAAGAACATGGAGGCATCACGGTCATTTGTAAATTTGTTGGCAAGAAGTCCTTCGTAGAATTCATTGAATTTGGAGTTTTTATTTTTGAGCGCATTGTCGTCAAAAATTTCAATCTTCCTTACTTTTTTCTTTGTTACAATCCCGGCTATTTCTATTAAATTCTTCATAGTTAAAAGCTTTTATCAAGAAAACAAATCACTTTGTAACAAATATACACATTTTTGGCAATACAATGATATGTTTCAAAAATCAGGATAAGAATCATTTTTTAAAAAAAAAGAGCCCGGCGCTGACCGAAGCTCATTTAATTATTTAGTATTCGTCTTCATTGAAGAAGAAATCATCTTTTCGGGGGTAATCAGGCCAGATGTCCTCTATGCCTTCGTAAATCTCACCCTCATCCTCCATATCCTGAAGATTTTCGATTACTTCTTTGGGTGCGCCTGAACGAATAGCGTAATCAATCAATTCATCGCGAGAGGCGGGCCATGGTGCTTCTTCAAGATAAGATGCAAGTTCTAGTGACCAGTACATATTAAAATATTTTAACTGTTTTAAAAAAGGAAATTTGTATTGTCAACGAATGTAATAAAATATTCTAGAGGATCAGCATAGCATCACCGTAACTATAAAATCTGTATTTTTCCTTCACAGCCTGATGATAGGCTTCCATAATGAGGTCAAAACCTCCAAATGCTGCAATCATGATGATCAGACTGGTCTTTGGAAGATGAAAATTTGTGATCATGGCATCAGGAATATGAAACTCATACGGTGGATAAATGAACTTGTTTGTCCATCCTTCAGCCGCTTTTAACAATCCCTCTGAGCTTACCGCAGATTCCACCGAACGTACAGATGTTGTACCAACCGCACAAACTTTGCGACCGCCAATTTTTGCTTTGTTTACAATATCAACAGCGGACTGCGGTATTCTAAAATACTCTGCGTCCATCTTGTGCTTAGAGAGATCTTCAACATCGATATTCCTGAACGTCCCCAGGCCGACATGTAGTGTTAATTCTGCAATGTTGACACCTTTGATTTCAAGTCTCTTCATTAATTCACGGCTAAAATGCAAACCCGCTGTAGGTGCAGCGACAGCACCTTCCTCCTTTGCGTAGACTGTCTGGTAACGTTCTTTGTCTACCGCTTCGGGTTTTCTATTGATGTAAGGCGGTAGCGGAGTGTAACCCAACGCTTCCATTTCAGCACGGAACTGGTCCTCAGTACCCTCAAAGAGAAAGCGAATGGTACGACCTCGTGATGTAGTATTGTCCACTACTTCAGCAACCAGTCTTTCCTTGTTCTTTTCGTCCATGAAGTAGAGCTTGTTCCCTACTCTGATTTTACGTGCCGGATCAACCAAAACATCCCAAAGACGCGCATCGGAATTCAATTCTCGAAGTAGGAAAACTTCAATCTTTGCACCAGTTTTTTCCTTCTGCGCATACATACGAGCAGGAAAAACTTTGGTATTGTTGAACACCATTGCATCACCGTCATCGAAATAGTCCAGTACATCCTTGAAAACCTTGTGCTCTATCTGTCCTGTACCGCGGTTTACCACCAGCAACCTTGATTCGTCTCTGTTTTCAGATGGATATTGAGCAATCAGTTCCTTAGGAAGATCAAAGTCAAATTGAGAAAGTTTGGATCTCATGTATTTGTATAATTAATTGTTTATTTAACTGTATATCAGTCAATTGTAAAAACATTTCTTTTCTGGCTGTAAACGAGCGCAAAGTTAAATTTATTTATTAATTATTGCACCCTAAATCCATTTTTTTTGAATTCACTCCGGGTTAGTGGACCAGGTGGCTACTTTTATCGATTAGTTTTGCGAATGAACGCACATTATCCTAACTTTGTTCTAAAGTTCCGACCCTCTAACAAAGGAAAGCGGAATATAATTCATTCATCGCAAATTTTTTATGCATTTCATAAGGGTAATATCGGGTGCCGTGATGCAGGCCATTGGTCAGCTCACCTCCAACAAACTCAGGAGCTTCCTTTCCTTGCTCGGTATTACCATTGGTATCTTTTGCATCATCGGCATCAAAGCTGCGGTCAATTCTCTTGAAGACAACATCAGAAGCAGTTTTGAAAAGCTTGGAAATGACATCATATACATATCCAAGATGCCCTGGAATGAAGACCCTACTCAAAATTTTTGGAAATACCAACGCAGACCACAGCCTAGTATAAAGGATCTGGAGGCTATTGAACGAAAAGTAAAGACAGCACAAATGGCTGCGTTCTCTGTATTTATTGGTTCCAAGACACTAAAATACCGCAACAACAGCGTTCAAAATGTTTTTTCCGTAGCACCCACATTTCAGTATGCAGAGATATTTAAGCTGAAATTTGAAAAAGGAAGGTACTTCTCACCTTCAGAATACCATTCCGGTACCGATGTCATTGTCATAGGACACAAAGTCGCATTGGAGTTGTTTGGTGCAAATGATCCGATTGGCAAAGAAATCATGTATGCCAATAGAAAAGTACGGGTAACCGGAGTGCTTGAGGAATCAGGAAGAGACATCATTAACCCTTTCAATTTTGACGAAGCAGTTATCATCCCTTACACCTGCGCAAGAAAATTTATCAATGTAAGGCCCCGAAAAAATTCAATGATGGGAAGCTCCCTTAACGTAAAGGCCGCGGTAGGGGTAAGTCTCGAAAAACTCACTGATGATGTTACCGGTGCACTGCGCTCAGCCCGTCACATCAAACCCGTGGAGCAAAATGATTTTGCCATTAATGAAATGTCTATCGTTACAAGTTTGCTGGATAAAGTTTTCGGTGTGATGAACCTTGCTGGCATGGTAATCGGTGGTTTTGCACTGCTTGTCGGAATGTTCAGTGTAGCCAACATCATGTTTGTTTCCGTAAAAGAACGCACGGCAATCATTGGTATTAAAAAAGCACTGGGGGCAAAAAAATCAGTTATCCTGTTGGAGTTTCTGATTGAATCAATCGTACTATGCGTCGTCGGAGGTTTCCTCGGATTGTCAATTGTTTACGGCACTACATTTACACTCTCAAAAATTTTTCCCTATGATTTTTATCTATCCTTTTGGAATGCAGCCGTGGGAGTAATAGTTTCCGTCGCAGTTGGTATCATTGCTGGAATGATTCCCGCAATGCAGGCAGCCAACATGGATCCGGTAGAAGCCATGAGGCGATAAAAGTAGTGTATTATTCGTCAAGCAAATCCGGACGGCGCTCCATGGTACGATTAACCGATTGTTCATAACGCCATTCCTCTATTTTCTTTGGGTCGCCACAAAGCAAAATTTCCGGAACTTTCCAGCCTTTGAATTCTGCAGGTCGGGTGTAGACCGGCGGTGCAAGCAGATTGTCCTGAAAGGAGTCAAACAAAGCCGATGTTTCATCGCTCAATACACCGGGAATTAATCTTCCAATAGCATCGACAAGCAAGCAGGCAGCTATTTCGCCTCCGGAAAGTACAAAATCGCCGACGGATATTTCCTTCGTTACATAATGGTCTCTGATTCGTTGGTCAATACCCTTGTAATGTCCACAAATTATCAGAAGATTGCCTTTCAACGAGAGCATATTGGCCATAGACTGGTTAAAAGTCTGACCGTCAGGACTGAGGTAAATTACCTCCTCATAATTGATTTCCCTTTGCAGACTTTCGATACAATTGGCCAGTGGCTCGGCCATCATTACCATACCTGCGCCACCTCCGAAAGGATAATCGTCAATCTGCATGCTTTTGCCAAGACCAAATTTTCGAAGGGCGATAATGTTGATTTGCAGCAGACCCTTTTCCTGTGCTCTCTTCATAATCGAATGATTCAGGGGACTTTCGAGCAACTCAGGCAAAACGGTAATAATATCAATTCTCATAATTTTGCAAAGAAAAAAAGAAAAAGGGAAATGGAGGTCAGGGATTACGCAAATTCACTTATTTTTGCCGAACCAAACCGCGCTTTTCTGCAAATCACCAATTACTATGAATTTTACCTATTATGGCCACTCCTGTTTTTCTTTGGAAATAGAAGGCAGAAAATTGTTGTTTGACCCATTTATCAGTGGGAATCAGCTGGCTAAGGACAAGGTAGACGTAAACGCTATAGAAGCAGACTACATTTTTATCTCTCACGGGCATCAGGATCATATTGAGGATACTGTATCAATTGCCTCAAGAACAGGAGCTACCGTTGTAGGGGCATGGGAAGTGATGAGCTGGCTTCAACAAAACGGTTTACAAAATACTCATCCGATGAACACCGGAGGAGCAAAGAGGTTTGACAATTTTACTGTTAAGTGCACCGTTGCACAGCACTCCTCTTCCATGCCGGACGGCAGCTATGGTGGTAACCCAATGGGTTTTGTCATCAGCAGCGCAGAAGGAAGCATCCACTATGCAGGCGATACGGCACTGACGTTGGATATGCAGCTTATACCACTCTGGTTCAATGACCTGAATGCGGTCGTTTTGCCGATAGGTGATCATTTTACCATGGGATACGGTGATGCATTGATGGCCTCTGAGATGATGCAGTGCGACAATGTAATTGCTGTTCATTTCGACACATTCGAATACATAAAAGTGGACCATAACCAAGTTAGGGAGGCCTTTACAGAAAAGGGCAAGTCAATCTATTTTCCGGAAATTGGGAAAACTGTCGATTTAGGAGCCTGTTTCGGCAGATAGATGCCATTTCAAAACTGAAATCAACCAAAGATAATGGGAAAAGTAATTGCCATAGCAAACCAGAAAGGGGGAGTTGGGAAAACAACGACCGCAATAAATTTAGCAGCTTGTCTTGGTGTACTTGAACACAAAGTACTGCTCATTGACTGCGACCCTCAGGGTAATGCATCCTCCGGTACCGGCGTTTTTCCGGTTCCGGACACCATAACGGTGTATGATTTGCTTACTGACAATGAATACAACCCCAAAGATGCGGTCATCAAAACAGAGACCCCAAATCTATTTGTAATCCCTTCAACAGTTGACCTTGTAGGCGCCGACATAGAACTGATTGGAAAAGCCGGAAGAGAACACATTCTTAAGGGAATCGTGGAAAAACTAAAGGATGATTACGACTACATTTTCATTGACTGTCTTCCCTCACTTGGATTGATTACCGTCAATGTACTGACGGCTGCAGATACAGTGCTCATTCCTATTCAATGTGAAATATTTGCATTGGAGGGTCTGTCCAAGCTCAATAATACCATAAACATTATCAAAAAGACATTGAATCCGGAACTGGAGATCGAAGGTGTGTTGCTTTCCATGTATGATAGTCGATTGAGATTGGCCAATATCGTTCTTCACGAAATCAGAAATTTTGCGCAGGGCAAAGTGTATGAAACAATCATCCACAGAAATTCAAAAATTGGTGAGGCGCCTAGTATGCATAAACCGGTAATTATGTTTGACATCGCAAGCAAGGGTGCCGTTAACTTCCTGAACCTCGCTCAGGAGTTCATTTCTAAACAGCCTAAAAATAAAAAAGAGTTTTCAACAAGATAATACATCATGTCAAAAGTAAAGAAACCGGATTTGGGTCAGGGCATTAGGGCTCTGTTGGGAAATATTGAAGCACAGGTAATGGAAGACCCCGCCAAAGTGACCAAGGCGTTTGCTGGCACTGTGGCGCTAATGGACATCAATAGTATTGAAGTGAATCCCTTTCAGCCACGGAAAGACTTTGATCCGGTGGCCTTAGAAGAACTTGCAGCTTCAATTAAAACCTACGGACTCATACAGCCTATTACCGTCAGGAGGATGGGAGACAACAGCTTCCAGCTGATTTCAGGTGAACGACGATTCAGAGCCTCCAGAATTGCAGGTTTAAAAGAAGTCCCAGCCTATATACGCGTTGCAGAAAATGACCAGGAAATGCTTGAAATGGCCCTTGTGGAAAACATTCAGCGCGAAGATCTAAACTCCATAGAGGTAGCCATCTCTTACCAGCGTTTAATTGATGAGTGTAACCTAACACACGAGGTGATGTCGGAAAGAGTCGGAAAAAAGAGATCTACCGTCACCAACTACCTTCGATTGTTGAAACTACCTCCGGAAATCCAGCAAGGCATTAAAAATGGCCAGGTGAGTATGGGACATGCGAGAGCACTTGCAGGAATTTCTGATATTGCGCTGCAGCTGATGTTGTTCCAGCGAATCAAAAATGAAGGATTATCCGTTCGCGAAATTGAAGAACTTATTGCCAAATACAGTAACTCCAAGGAAAAAAGCAAGAAAACCGGCCAAAAACTACCTGATACATACAAGTCTGTGCAGGACACTTTAAGCAGTCATTTTGGGGTCAAAATCCAGATTAAAGTCGGTGGCAATGGGAAAGGAAGCATCGTCATTCCTTTTCAGTCTGATGATGATCTCAACAGAATACTTGATCTCTGTGATAACTGAATAAACTGAAATGCACCGTTTTGCAGCCTTTTTGCTTTTTTATGCACTACTTATACTCTTCCACGGGTATACATTTGGCAGCAACGACCATATCGAATTAATGCCTTATGTAAAATGGCTGCATGACAGGTCGCTTTATCAGAGCGACTTTTTCATACAACACATTGCCAACAGAATCCCCAACGAACGCATCATCACTGCCTACCTACTGAGCATAGGGAGTAATCTTCTTGACTGGTGGGCATTCTCTCTACACGCTGTTGCTACCCTGGGCCTATTGTATGGATTGTTTTTTATCGCGAAATTATTCATCGATGAGGAATGGAAAATCTGGATTTTTCTGCTGGTGCTTTTCTTTCCTTTATACCACTTCAACCTTGGCGGAAACGATGTGTACTACAATAGTTTGTCAGCAAGCAGCCTATCCAAGTCATTGGGCGTTTGGAGTATTTACTTTGTACTAAAAGACAGATTTTACCGAGCGACAATCTTCGCCAGTCTTGCAACGTTTTTTCATCCTCTGGCAGGTTTTCAGGTCTTTGCACTTTCATTTGGCGGTCGCGCACTGGTATTTCTGCAAAAAATAATGTGGGACAAATCGATTCCGAATCATTCTGAAATCCGTACTTTCTATATTGCCGTATCGTTATACATTTTTACCGCAGGGATATGGCTAACGGCTCTTTTCTCCCATTTCCAATCAGCAAGTTTACCTGATGACATCTTTTTTGAGATAATTAATTTTAGGCTACCACATCATTTCATTCCGGGAGCATTTGGCATTAAAAATTACGTTGTTTTCGCGGTTTTGTCGGCAATTGCACTGCGGTACTTTCACAGAGAAAACAAGGTCATTTTTTTCTTATTTTGTATCGCTCTTTCTGGGATGCTCATCTATGGTATTTCAGTGGGAGTGCTGCACAAAACGGCACTGATTTCTACACAGTGGTTTAAGACAGGTATATGGCTAAAACCGCTCGGTTTGGTAAGCGTTGTGGCGACTTCACTTTCTTTTGTACCATCAAAAAGATTACCGAGTTTTTTTACACATCGTTTCTTCGTACCGGTGTTCCTAGCAATACTTTTTTGTTCGGTGGCAGCTTTACAATTATCTCATTCATTTTTGCACTTTACAAGAAAATATGAATTACCATTCGATAATCTATTGAATGCAAACAACGACGAGATCCAGGTTGCTTTAATGGCAAAAAGATGCACACCTAAAGATGCCCTTTTCCTCACTCCGGCTTCATGTACAGCCTTCAAATATTATAGTGAAAGGAGCAGTTACATTGATTTTAAAGCAGTTACCCACAGCAAAGCTGATCTAAAAGAATGGTATGACAGGATTAAAAAAGTTTACCGGATAAATGCTTCGAAAGATGAAAAGGGACTTGCTTTAATAGATGTAGCGGACAACAATTTTACCCAAATGGATGCCAAAACAATAGTTGAGTTATCTAAATCGGGCATTACACACGTCTTGACCTTCAGCAATATAGATCTACCTTTTCCTGTTATTGCCCAAAGCAGTACTTTCACCATTTATGCCCTGCAATAGTTTTGTAATTTAAGGCGAATTTCATATCATTATTTCTGCGCAACTCATATCATTTGCTATATTTGTAGCGAATTTTCGCTGCGACCAAAGTTGTCTTTGTTATTGTCGAGGGCTCTTTAGGCAGAAATTCATAATTTCAGCAAATACCCAATATAACTACACATGATAAGAATTAAAAAAATAGCAGTCCTGGGCTCAGGTGTTATGGGAAGTTCAATAGCCTGTCATCTAGCTGGCGCAGGTTTTGAGGTGCTCATGCTTGACATCCTGCCAAATGACCTACGAGAGGAAGAATTACACTCAAAAGTCGCCAGAAATCGTGTTGCAAACACGGCTCTAGCCAATGCCTTAAAGGCTAAACCCGCCGCTTTGTTTGACAGCAGTTTCGCAAGCCGAATCAAAACTGGAAACTTTGAAGATAATTTACCGGAAATTGACTCATGCAACTGGATTATGGAAGTAGTGGTGGAAAGACTTGATATTAAAAAATCACTTTTTGAGAAAGTCGAAAAATACAGAAAACCGGGTACCCTTATCAG
>CANHEE010000046.1 GCA_947459655.1 Lewinellaceae bacterium | reverse complement strand
GTATCTTATTAATGAAAATATACTTGGAGCTCATAAACATATGGGTAAATTGATTTTTGAGGAGATGGGAACCGCATGTTGTGGTCGTTTACATCAGGATGCGAACCAATCAATTATCCTATTTAAGGCCGCAATTATTACCTGCATTTGCGTAGGAAATTACTACTTTTTTCCGTTATTTGCGAGCGAAATTGCCAGGCATAAATCAAATCATTACCCTTTTACAACCCAACCAGGATGAAAATAGCCGCATACAAACATATTATAGCAGAACTGAAGGAAAGGTACGCCATTATTCGGCTTAACAGACCAGCTGTGTTTAACAGTTTTAATCAGGAGATGGCATTTGAGCTGCAGGAATTTCTAGATTATTGTGCTGGAAATGTGCAAATAAGGGCTCTGATGATTACAGGAGAGGGAAAGGCTTTTTGTGCCGGACAAGATCTTGCAGAAGTCACTGATCCTGCAGGACCTCCACTTCCCGAAATTGTGAGGGCACATTATAATCCAATCATTTCCCGTATCAGAAAACTACAGATACCGGTGGTTGCGGCGGTAAATGGTGTGGCTGCAGGTGCGGGTGCCAATATTGCACTATCATGTGATGTTGTTGTGGCTTCCTCTTCTGCGTCTTTTATTCAGGCTTTTTCAAAAATAGGACTGGTACCTGACAGCGGTGGTACATTTTTTCTGCCCCGGTTGATTGGATTTCAAAAGGCCTCGGCACTAATGATGCTTGGTGATAAGGTAAGTGCTGAAGAGGCTGAGAAAATGGGCATGATATACAGGTGTATTGATGCGGAAAGCTTTTCAGTAGAAACCGAGAAAATTATAGAGACTCTTTCTGCAATGCCGACAAAAGGTTTGTGGCTTACCAAAAAGGCCTTGAATGAGTCAATGACAAATGATCTTTCTGAACAATTGGAAGTAGAGGCGAAATGCCAGACCGAGGCAGGACTAACCATAGATTACAACGAAGGGGTAAGTGCGTTTCTGGAGAAACGCAAAGCTGTTTTCATAGGTAAATAATTCGAAAAAGATGATAAAGAAAATTGGTGTTGCCGGTGCAGGAGCCATGGGAACCGGAATAGCACAGGTCGCAGCCATCTCAGGACATCATGTTGTCGTGTTTGATTCAAATAAATCAGCCACTGACAAAGCCCGAAAACTGGTAGACAGCAATTTGATGAAACTGGAGAGCAGAGGGAAAATTGACAATGCGGATCAGATTGCTGGGCGTATTCAGTTCGCAGATAGTGTAGTCCAATTTTCGGAAGCAGACTTTATTATTGAAGCGATTGTTGAAGATCTCAACGCCAAAAAGTCGCTTTTTCAGTCTCTCGAAAATGTGATTAGTAAGCGCTGTATCCTCGCCACCAATACATCCTCACTTTCTGTTACCTCCATTGCCGCATCATGCAGCGTTGCAGAAAGGGTTATCGGTGTGCATTTTTTTAACCCAGCCACAATAATGGATCTAGTTGAGATTGTTCCAGCTTTGCAGACAGATCCGGATATTGTCCGCATAACGAGGGATTTGGTAGTTGGTTGGAATAAAACGGTCGTCCTGTGCAAGGATACACCAGGATTTATTGTCAACAGGATAGCCCGTCCTTTCTATGGGGAGGCACTCAGAATTCTGGACGAAGGTATTGCCTCCTGTGAGACAATTGATGAGGCGATGAGAAAAGCTGGTTTCAGAATGGGCCCTTTTGAGTTGATGGACTTTATCGGCCACGATGTTAATTTCAGGGTGACGGAGTCCGTTTTTCAATCTTTTTATTTTGACCCTCGTTATCGGCCATCATTCACACAGAGGAGATTGTTTGAAGCCGGATGGTTTGGCAGGAAATCGGGCAGGGGGTTCTATGATTATTCTGAAACGGCCCTAAAAATTCAACCGGATGTATCTGAGAGCCTTCAGAATGCAATTTTCATACGGATATTCGCAATGCTTGTCAATGAGGCTGCGGATGCACTTCATTTCAAGGTTGCAACAGAACAAGATATTGAGCTTGCCATGAAAAAGGGAGTCAATTACCCTAAGGGTCTGTTTGAGTGGGCTGCAGAAATAGGTGTGGAAAAAATAGTTGATGAACTTGACAGTTTATACATTACGTACGGCGAAGACCGGTACAGGTGTTCACCACTCTTGCGCATGCGGGCGAGGTGATTCAGTAAGTCTAATTTTTGCCAATCGGCCAGCTTAATTTTGTCTAGATGCAATTTTTAACACATTCATATGGCCAGAAACTTTAAAAATATGAATCTCGATTTTTACAATACTCAGATAGCATTTGCTTCCAGGAGTGATAGTGAATTGAAAAAGGCCTCCTGGCTATTCGGAATGATGAATCGTTCATGGCTTGTGAAACTGGCCTCAAAAATCGGTATATACGCTGTGGAGTGGAACCTTCCTTTCTCAAAGATGCTGGTCAAGAAAACGATTTTTGAGCAGTTTTGCGGTGGTGTGTCGCTCGAGGATTGCAGCCCAACTATTGAACGATTGGGAAAATCCGGAACGCTGACCATTCTCGACTATGGTGCTGAAGCCAAAGAAAGCGAAAGTGACTTCGACTACACCATGAATGAATTTATCAAGGCCATCGGTTTTGCATCTAGTTCAGATAAAGTTCCAGTTGTGAGTATTAAAATTACGGGAATGGCGCGTTTCAGTCTACTTGAAAAAGTACACGCGAAGGCTCTGCTTACGCCCGATGAGCAGGCCGAGTTTCTGCGGGCAAGGGAACGGGTTGCAAAGGTATGTGAAGCTGCGAATGAAAAGGGAATCGCTGTTTTTATTGATGCCGAAGAATCGTGGATTCAAGATCCTGTGGATCACCTCTGCGAAGAAATGATGTCTATTTTCAATAAAAAGAAAATCAGTGTTTACAACACTTATCAGATGTACAGGCACGACAGGTTGAATTACTTGCGAGATTCATTTCAAAGGGCACTGGCCGGGAATTATATTCTGGGCGCCAAGTTGGTAAGGGGTGCATATATGGAGAAAGAGCGGCAGAGGGCTGAAGAGAAGAACTACCCATCACCAATAAATCCAACCAAGGAGGCGACAGATATGATGTACAATGAAGCCGTTGAGTTTGTGGTGAAAAATCATGAGAAAATTGCTTCGTGTTGCGCAACCCACAATTCAGGAAGTACGATGTTGCAGGCAAAATTAATCGAAGAATTTGCTATTCCGAAGGATCATCCGCATCTAACTTTTTGTCAGCTTTACGGAATGAGTGATAACCTGACTTTCAACTTATCCAGTGCAGGTTATCTGGCGGGGAAATATGTGCCATACGGTTCAGTGAAAGATGTTATTCCGTATCTGCTTCGTCGGGCTCAGGAGAACACATCTGTTTCAGGTGACATGGGTAGAGAATACCAGTTCATTTTAAAAGAAATTAAGCGCCGGGGCATTTAAATACGACTTATGTTTTATAGAAAAAATAGTGTAATTACGGGTCTTTTAATCGGGCTGGCGCTGCCGGTTGTTTTTTACGCTTTGTTACTGACGATCCTTGAAGCGATTGATGCAAATGCAGGTTTTACTCAGGTTCAATTGGCAACAGCCCTCAAACCACGTACTCTGGCATTGGTAGCCATCTGTTTTGACATATTGACCATGCAGTATTACCGCAAATTAAAGGCTGAAGAATCTATGCGCGGTGTTTTCATTGCAGTAGGTATTTCAGCATTGTTGTGGATACTGCGGTATGCTTCTGAGATATTCGACAAACTGTAAATTCAGGCATGAGATACTACATAATTGCAGGTGAGGCTTCGGGCGACTTACATGGTGGCAATCTGATAAAAGCGCTTCGAAAAGAAGATGCCGACGCGGAAATTTACGCATGGGGAGGAGACCTAATGAAAGATGCTGGGGCGGTTTTGCGAAAACACTACCGAGACCTTGCATTTATGGGGTTTGTCGAGGTTGTTAAAAATCTGCGTACCATTTTTCGTAACCTCGCTTTCTGTAAGCAAGACATTGCTGCTTTCAAACCCGATGTTCTGGTTTTGATTGATTACCCGGGGTTCAACCTCAGAATGGCCGAATGGGCGCACAAGCAGCATATAAAGGTCTTTTATTACATTTCACCACAAATCTGGGCGTGGCACAGCAGCAGAATCAGTCAGATCAAAAAGTTTGTAGACAGAATGTTTGTGATTCTGCCTTTTGAGAAAGCTTTTTATGCCAAACATCAATACGAAGTTGATTTCGTAGGCCATCCTTTACTGGATGAGGTATCAAAATTTCGTCCTGATGCACGGTTTTTTTCCCGGAACGATTTATCTGCAAAGCCTATCATAGCCATATTGCCTGGTAGCCGGGAGCAGGAAATATCCTCTATTTTGCCTGTGGTGCTTGGGGTAACATCTTTTTTTCCGGACCATCAGTTTGTGATTGCAGCTGCTCCTGCACAGGATTACTCGCTATATCTGGACCTTACAAAAGGCAAAAATGTGTCAATTGTCAGGAATCAAACCTATCAGCTGCTGCATCATGCAAAAGCAGCGGTAGTTGCCAGTGGCACAGCAACTTTGGAAACTGCCTTGTTTGATGTGCCTGAAGTCGTAGTTTACAAAGGCAACTGGATATCATATCACATTGCAAAGTGCTTAATAGATATAAAATATATATCACTAGTAAACCTGATAGCTGACGATGAAATTGTTAGAGAACTTATCCAGGATAATTTTAACATTGGTAATTTGACAGTTGAACTGAAAAAAATACTCAACGATGATTATCAGCAAAAGATGAAGCAGCAGTACCGCAGTTTGAGGGAGGAGCTTGGTAATGATGGGGCTTCAGAACGATGCGCGAAAACAATGGTCCGCTCACTAAAATAAATTTCAGAGATAGTATGGATAATAAAGTGTTACCGTTTACACCATTTGAAGTACCGGATGGAAGTGCAGGTATCATCGTTGGTGGAGGTTGTTTCTGGTGTATCGAAGCCATTTTCAATCAGATGAAAGGTGTAGTTTCTGCCCAATCCGGGTACTCCGGAGGTTGGGTAGAGCACCCTACTTATGAGCAGGTTTGCGATAAAAAAACAGGACATGCCGAGGTTGTTAAAGTCATTTTTCAACCAGAAATCATTTCCCTTGATGAACTATTTGAAGTGTTTTTTGAAATTCACGATCCGACGACCATTAATCGTCAGGGAAACGACATAGGGCCACAATACCGGTCTGTGATATTCTATCGTGATGATCGAGAAAAGGCAACAGCGGAAGCCGCAATTGAAAAGGCGCAGCTGGAGAGGGAGGAACAGATCGTTACAGAACTGGCCCCATACGCCAATTATTACAGTGCTGAAACATATCATCAGGGTTACTATTTCCAGCACACCAATCAACCGTATTGTTCAGCCGTAATTACGCCCAAAATCAGGAAATTTCAAAAGAAATTCTCGGGTATACTCAGGTGATTGTCTTTTACTTTGTTTCTTTGTAAAAAAACTTGTAGTATGAGGCAGCACTTGTTAGCACCTTCTCTTCTTGCGGCAGATTTCAGCAGATTGGCTGATGAAATAAATATGGTAAATCAAAGCGAGGCTGATTGGTTTCATCTGGATGTAATGGATGGTAGATTTGTTCCGAACATCACGTTCGGCATGTTTATCACAGAGGCCATAAATAAGTTGGCAACGAAGCCCCTCGATGTCCATCTAATGATTGTAGAGCCAGAAAAATATATTGAATCTTTCAGACGTGCAGGCGCAGACATCATCACAGTACATTACGAGGCCTGTACCCATCTGCATCGTACGCTTCAGTTAATCAAATTAACAGGTGCAAAAGCAGGAGTGGCATTAAATCCCCATACGCCTGTATCGCTCCTGGAAGATTGCCTCGAAGAAATTGACCTCGTTTGCCTCATGTCTGTGAATCCAGGTTTCGGTGGACAGAAATTTATCCCCCAAACCTACGATAAGATAAGAAAACTAAGACAGCTGATCGCCAAACATTCCGCCGACATTCAGATAGAAATCGATGGGGGTGTTGGACTAGACAACTTAGAGCAGTTGATTTATGCAGGGGCTGATGTTTTGGTAGCGGGCAGTTCCGTATTCGGGGCAAATTCGCCGATTGAGAGGATAGCGGCATTGAAGCAGACAGGCATCCAATAAAAAACCCACAATTTGCATCGCAAATGTGGGCCGTTTTCATGATTTACATTTTGGGGGAGAGAAGGAGGTTATTCATGGCTTATCTCTTGGGTTAAAGAGTTTTTCATGGCTTCTGTAACAAAGATGGGAAACATATTTTTACCACGCAAGGGCAACTTAGTGTAGCCGGAATATGAGTTAGTGAAGCGTGGTTTTTTGCTGGTGAAACAGAAATGCAGGTTTTGTAAAATTGTTTCTCACGCACATCATAGGAGTATTTAGACGATTCAACTAATGAGAAGCATCAGATTTATTGTGGTTCTGTTTCAATTGGTTTTATTGACCACTGGAGCTGTAAAGGGTCAGGATCCTTATTACTGGAAATTAACCGATGAAAATGGATTGCCAAGTCAAACGGTCTACCAAGTCATGCAGGATCGGAATGGACTAATTTGGATTGCAACAGCCAATGGAATTTGCAGTTTTGATGGAAAATTAGTTCAGAATTACGATTGCTCCGCCTTAAATGACCAAGAAATTCTGAAGATTCAAGAAGATCAAGAAGGAAATATTTGGGGATTAAATCTTTCGGGTCAGTTGTTTTGTCTTTCCGGAGGCAAAGTTAGTGTGGTTAATAAGTTGGGAGAGATAGTGTTGATTAGAATTATAGATTTTGTAATAAGTGAAGATAAAATTATTCTGGGCCAATTAGATAAAGACAACTCAAATACTAATTTGATTAAATTCAATCTTTCAAATTCTGATAAGTATTGTCAGGTCATTAAAGTAGAGGGTCTCCTATATGCATTACAGGTAAATAATGGTGACGTAATATCCTACTCTGGAATAAAGATAGATTCATACATGAACATCATTGATATTGAGGAATTTAAAACTATTGGAAGTAAAATTCTGCTGTATAATTGTCATTCGAAACATTTTTTCTGCGATGGTAAGGTTATAATTGTGCCAAGAATTGGAAATACTGTCAACATAATAGATCTCGAAAGTAGAAAGCAAATATGCGATTTTAAAATCGGTAAAGTAACAAAGAATGTTGTTGGGATTGACGGTCTCACGTATCTGATGCTAAATGAAGGTGTTATGATGACTGATTTTTCAAAGAGGGACTTTATTCTTGGAGAAATTAGTGTAAACGGAGTATATAAGGACAGGGAAGATTGCTTTTATTTTCCGTCCAACGAGGGTGTGATAATCATTCCACAATTTAATCAAAAAAACATCACCAAAAACACGGCATTACTTTCCGATAAGAAAACTACAAGACTAGAAAAAATAGGGGAAAAAGGTCAAGTTCTAACCTCCATGGCTGGAGCATTAAAAATTCTAGCACCGGGACGAAAGTTTAGATTTGTTCATAAATTTAGCAGTAATGTCACGTCAGTTATGTCTTCCAGAGGGGAAATTAATTACATCGGAACTGATGAAGGTTTATTCGAATACCCCATGAAATCTGCAATATTAAGGACGGCTATTAAGGACCTGTACTTATCAAAAAATAATTTGATTTACTTTGGTGCTTCCCATGCATTTGGAAAATTTTATCAGCAGAGAAAGTCTATTGCAGTTATTGAAAATTTACGAACATACGCAATCTCAGAAACCAGAGATGGCATGATTTGGGTAGGCTCGGATAAAGGAATTTACACCTACGATGGAAAAAACTTTAAACCGTTTATTGACAATGTTTACAAGTGTCACTTCCCATTTCGGGTTACAGACATGAAAACAGATGCCCACGGCAAATTATGGGTGACAACAATTGGTCATGGTGTCCTGGTAATTTCTAATAATAAAATTGAAAATATTTTTAACAAAAATTATAAATTAACAACAAATACAATATATTGCGTAACTTTTGATGATGACAAAGTTTGGTTGGGGACCGCTAAGGGCGTTTTTAGGTGCCAATATAAATCCAAAAATTTCCTAAATATCAATAAGTACTATGGGTTGCCCAGCGATGAAATTTTTGCCTTGTGTGCTGATAAGGAAAATTTGCTGATAGGAACTTCAAAGGGATTGGTTTCAATGCCTTATGATGTGATGGAGCCTAATTTAATTCCACCCAACATCCATTTGAAGCGCCTCATGGTCAATGATTCTGCGCTGAGCCTCTCCAAAGAAAAGCACCGTCTAAAGTATTGGCAAAATAACTTGTTTATTGAATATATTTCCTATCAGTATCGTTCGAAAGGTGATGCGAGGTATGAGTACAGGATTTCAGAACTTGATACAAACTGGACCATCACTGACCAGAGATATCTGAAATTTACGAACTTAAGTCCCGGAAGCTACCATTTTGAAATTAGGGCTGTAAATGAATGCGATGTCAGAAGCAATGACGTAATTCGACTTTATTTTGATATTGCTAAACCAGTGTGGCTTGAATGGTGGTTTTTACTTGGAAGTGTGGCAAGCGCAGGATTTGGAGCCTGGTATATCAGTTACAAAACTTTTAAAAATCGACAGAAAATTCTTGAGAAGGAGGGCGAATTCAAAGCCAGAATCGAGGATCTCAGAAATCAGGCCTTGCAGGCGCAAATGAATCCGCATTTTATTTTTAATTCACTCAATGCAGTCCAACATTACCTCTCTCAAAACGACAAAGACAATGCTGTGAGGTTCCTGTCCAAATTTGCAGGTCTGATTAGAATGGTGTTTGAGTTCAGCAAGAGAAAAGAAATATCCCTGAACAGTGAACTTGAAATGCTAGATCTTTATTTGAGCCTTGAACAACTGCGTTTTGAAAAGACTCTGGAGCTGATTTATGAGGTGTCGGATGAACTGAAAGATAATCAGGAGGCAATATTGTTGCCGCCACTTTTGATTCAACCAATAATTGAAAATAGTTTTCGACATGGACTTTTCCATAAAAATGATAAGGGAAAGTTGATTGTAAAATTTGAACTGGTTTATGATCACCACCTGAAGTGTACTGTTGAAGACGATGGGGTAGGAAGGAAAAAAGCCGAGTCTATGCCTAGTTGGAAACCCTCACAGTACTCTTCTTCAGGACTAATTTCCACAGAGGAGAGGATAAAGTACTGGCACCAAAAAAACAATACAGGTATCTCAGATTGCTTCACAATTGAAGATCTGTACAGCAATAATAAGGCCTGTGGAACAAGAGTAACAATGATTTTATAATAAGCTAATGAATTAATCATGACAAAGAAAAGCCTACTAAAAGCAATCATCATCGAAGATGAAGAAAATGGACGTCTGCTGCTCAATAACTTATTGCAAAAGTACTGTCCAAATGTAAAAGTTGTTGGAATGTCTGCAAATATTAAAGATGCCATTCCAATGATAGTTGATAAAAGCCCGGATGTCGTTTTCCTCGACATTGAACTCCCCGAAGGAAATGGTTTTACACTATTTGAATATTTTTCCTTCACGCATTTTAGCACAATATTTATAACTGCACATAGTGAGTACGCATTGCGGGCCTTGAAAATGTCTGCTCTGGATTATCTTCTAAAACCACTTGATCCGGAGGAACTTGTGCTTGCAGTTAGAAAGCTGGAAGATAAAAATCCCGCCGAAAACAATGAGAAAATCAACTCCCTTGTCAGCAACATTAACAAAGGCGTAATTAAAGTTGCACTTCCTACCATGGAGGGCTTAAATTTCGTTGACTTCAACAACATCATAAGATGTGAGGCAGAAAACAACTACACACTTGTTTATCTTATCAATTCCAATAAATACCTTATTTCCAAAACCTTGTCGTATTTCGAGGACATCCTCTCTGATTTCCAGTTCTTTAGAATAAATAGATATTGTCTCGTTAACCTCAATTACATCGCAAAGTTCCAAAGAGGTAAGAAGAACTACGTACACCTCACTGATGGAACCGAACTTCTGCTGTCTGACGGTAAAAAGGTGGAGTTTATGACTTTTTTTGCGCGTTAAATGTTCATTTTCATTCCCAGGTTTTGTAAATGGTTAAATATTAGCGTTAAGTATGAAAATATTTAGTGTGGATCAAATCCGAAGGTGGGAGTGTTCAACTTTGGAAAAGCAGGGAGTCAACTCGTTTGAATTAATGGAACGGGCTGGCTCAGCTTTCGTTAACAACTTTGTTTTAAGGTCAGCACTTAAGGAAAACGCTTCAATTTTTGTATTTTGTGGCAGAGGAAACAATGGTGGTGACGGCCTGGTAATCGCGAGGCTCCTTCACGAGCTATCATTTGGTGAAATTTTCGTTTGCATTGTTCCCCTTCCTATGAATACAACAAGTGGATTCAACCAAAATTTTGCTCGATTACCGCATATATTAAAAAGAACCTCTGTCATTGTTGATAATCTGGAAATGATTCCTGATTTTGCGTCAGGGGATATTATCATAGATGCGATATTTGGAACCGGCTTTAGGGCGGGTTTGGAAGGTTTTATCCCTGAACTGTTCATTAAATTAAATGAGTCTGAAGCGACTATATGGTCTGTTGATATTCCATCCGGACTGGATGCAGACAAATCAACAAATGGGAGGTCAATAGTAGCTGATAATACAATAACCTTTGAACTGCCAAAATTATCCTTTTTTCTGAATGAAAATTCAGCCAGGATAGGTAATCTTGAAATTGTTTCAATTGGTCTTTGCAAGGCCTTCTATGCAGAAACCAGCTCGGATTTTCATTTTACTACTCAAGTAGATGCTAAACATCTGCTGAAAAGGAGATTAGCTGATTCGAGTAAAAGTACTTACGGGCATGCATTGATTATTGCGGGAGCATATGGTAAAGTTGGAGCCGCAGTTTTAAGCACTCGTTCCTCTTTGCGTGCGGGGGCCGGTTTGGTAACAGCGTTTGTTCCCTCCTGCGCGTATGAAATTATGCAGATTTCTGCTCCGGAGGCTATGGTTATTACCGATGAAAATTCAAGAACAATCACCAGGCTTCCCTCAATGGAAAAATTCAGTGCGGTAGGAATGGGCCCCGGTATAGGCACTTCAGTGGAAACTCATGAAGTTTTGAAAGCAATCATTATGGAGAACGGCAATTTACCAGTTGTCATAGATGCCGATGCGCTTAATCTGTTGAGCCAGGATAAGGGGTTACTGGGAAAACTTCCTGCAAAAACAATTCTCACTCCACATGTCGGCGAATTTGAAAGATTATTCGGGAAATGTAATGATAGTTTTGAGCGATTAACTCTCCAACGGAAAAAATCAATCGAACACCAGATAGTGATTGTACTCAAAGGGTCAAATACCTCGATATCAACATCCGACGGTTCCGTGTATTTTAATGTAAACGGCAATCCAGGAATGGCAACCGGTGGATCAGGAGATGTGCTGACTGGAATTCTGACCGCACTGCTTGCACAGCAATATAGTACGACAGAGGCTGCCATTTTAGGCACTTATCTACACGGACACTCAGGAGATATTTGCTCGAGAAAAACAGGTGAAGAGGCTTTGATAGCGGGGGATATCATTAAAAATCTAGGTAAAGCCTTCCAATCACTGTACGATTCTGAATATAATGCTTGATTATCTCCAATGGGTTGCCAAATGAAGTGGTCAACTACATTAAAGTATTATCCCGATTATTTTTTGCTGAAGGTGTCCTTCAGACCAACGGTTTTGTTAAAGACTAGCTTTTGCCCGTCACTGTCCTTGTCCAGACAAAAATAGCCAAGCCTGAAAAATTGATAACTTTTGCCCGGCTCTGCATTAGCACAATATGGCTCAAGCAGTGCCTCTCTGTTGATTATCAATGATGAAGGATTGGGTGTGCTTTCAGTAGTTGGGTTTTCCTCTGAAAACAATCTGTCGTATAGCCTTATTTCAGCCGGAATTGCTTGTTTAGGCACCCAATGCAACGCTGTTTTTACCTTGATGCCCGATTGGTCCTGACCTGATTTTGAATCAGGGTGGTAACGAACATGAACTTCTTTTACCAACCCATTCTCATCATTGATGTGGTCTACATATTGAATGATGTAGGCATATTTCAATCTTACAACATGATCCGGATCAGGCTGTAGTCGGAAGTATCCTTTTGGCGGATCTACCATGAAATCTTCTCTTTCAATCCAGAGCTCTCTCCCAAAAGCCATCTCATGAACACCTGCTGTCTCATTTCCGGGAATGTTTTCACAAAAAATGGCCTCAGTGCTGATGTCGTCGTAGTTAACAATGACCAATTTTACAGGATCCAATACCGCCATAACACGGTGTGCGCTGTTTTCTAGGTCCTGCCTAATGCAAAACTCAAGAAGAGAAACATCAATGGTATTCTCTCTTTTGGCAACGCCGATGCGGTCGCAAAATTCTCGGATGCTTGCTGGGGTATAGCCTCTCCTCCGAAGTCCGCAAATAGTTGGCATTCGCGGGTCATCCCATCCGCTTACAACACCTTCATTTACGAGCTTCAGGAGATATCGCTTGGACATCACAGTGTAGTTCAAATTGAGTCTGGCAAATTCATATTGTCTTGAAGGGAAAATGCCAAGATGCTCGATGTACCAGTCGTATAATTCGCGATGTGGGACGAATTCGAGTGTACATATTGAATGGGTAATTTGCTCGATGCTATCACTTTGTCCATGGGCAAAATCGTACATTGGATAGATACACCATTTGTCACCTGTCCGGTGATGGTGGGCATGTTTTATACGATACATCAAAGGGTCCCTCATGTGCATATTCACATGGGTCATGTCAATTTTAGCACGCAATGTGCATGCTCCATCGGCGAATTCTCCGTTTTTCATTTTTTCGAAAAGCATCACGTTTTCATCAACTGGAGTGTCGCGGAATGGTGAGTTGGTCCCGGGTTCGGTCGGACTGCCCTTTTGTTGGGCGATCTCCTCAGGGCTGGAGAAATCGACATATGCCTTGCCGGCTTTAATCAATTGCACGGCGTAATTGTAGAGCTGATCAAAATAGTCTGATGCATATAGTTCCTGCTTCCAATCAAATCCCAGCCAGCGTACGTCCTCCCTGATGCTGTCAACGTATTCGACATCTTCTTTAACCGGATTGGTGTCGTCAAACCTGAGGTTTGTGGCGCCACCATATTTTTTAGCAAGGCCGAAATTCAGACAAATCGATTTTGCATGGCCTATATGCAGGTATCCGTTTGGTTCAGGTGGAAAACGGGTTAGTATTTTTTTTCCCGGATGCTCCTCCATCCATTTCTCTACAATCTCCTCAATGAAATTCAGGCTTTTTTCTTCGGTATTACTCATAATTTCAAATCGTGTATTTGATATGCTGTACCTTTATCTGACAAGTTGTATTTATCTATCTAAATCCATGTCATTTGACGCAGTAAAGTGCAGCCGTGAGAATTAAAATTTCGGGTAAAATTACAACAATAAAGCGTTAACAAAAAAGCAACTATCAACTTGTGTGAATGAATTGTCATTTTCAAACAGATATGCTGATAAACTGCCGGCTTAACATCCAATGGCAGTTTCGTGAAAATTTATTTTTACCACTTTAATGTAAATGATTGCTTAATTTTACCCTCCGATAGGTTTTTGTGTTTCCCTGCCGTTCTATGAAAAAACTACTTTTTTTTATCGGTATATTACTCAGTACTGGCCTGATTGCAGCACCCAGATATGAATTCACGCCGTTGGCAATCAAAGCCTATCGAGCGATTTTAGCATTAAGACTAAGTGAGGCTACTGCAAGTATCGTTCAGATGCGGCTAACAGATCCTGAAAATCTGATGTCTTACTACCTAGAGGATTACATTGAAACCATTATTATATTCTTGGATGAGGACAAGAATGCGTATCGGAAATATTCCCCCAACAAGGATAAAAGACTTCTGAAACTGGCTTCAGGTCCCAGAGATTCACCTTATTTTCTTTACACACAGGCAGAAATAAATCTTCATTGGGCAATTGCAAGAGTCAAGTTTGGAGAACATTTAAGCAGTGTGAGAGAAGCATCTGCAGCCTATAAGTTATTGGTTCGCAATGACAAGTTATTTCCTGATTTTATTGCCAATAAAAAGACCATCAGTACATTAAGGGCAATATTCGGGTCAGTACCTCCGGAGTACAGGTGGGCAACCAATTTACTTACCGGTATCGATGGAGACGTTGAAAGAGGTAGAAGGGAATTGGAAGAAGTCGTAAAATATACACAGCAGAATTCTTTCGTATTTGGTGATGAAACACACATGGTTTATGCATTTACCTTGCTTTATCTCGGCAACCAACCGGAAGAGTCCTGGAATGTGATATCCAGGAGCAATTTAAAGCCGGGTAAGAGTATACTTGCGAGTCTAGCTATTGCAAATGTAGGTCTAAAATCCGGGCATGCAAGTGAAGTTGCAGGGATGTTGGCCAATGCTCCAAGGGGTAAAAATTATTTCTCGGTTCCTCTGATTGACTACTATCTTGGTGTCGCCAAGCTCACTCTCCTGGATGAAAATGCCGACAAGTACCTCCTTGATTTTCTCAGGACTGTAAAAGGCAAGACAGCTGTAAAGGAGGCGTTGCAGAAACTTGCCTGGTATGAGTTGATTCACGATAGGGAAAGCATGTACTGGCACTACATGCAAAGATGCAAATCAGAAGGTACATCAGTTGCAGAAGGCGACAAGGCAGCCCTACGAGAAGCCAATTCAGGAATAAAGCCCGATGCCTGGCTGCTCAAGGCGAGACTGCTATTTGATGGAGGACAGTTTGAGCGGGCACTGACAGTCATTAATCAAAAACAAAAAGCGGACTATAGTCACAATAAGGCTCATCAGCTTGAATATACGTACAGAATGGCCCGAATCCAGCATAAACTCGGACGCCTGGCTGAAGCTATCCTGCTGTACAAACAAACTATAAATGAAGGTAAGGATGATCCTTATGTTTATGCCTGTAATTCTGCATTCCAGCTGGGAAGCATTTTTGAACAGAAAAGTGACTTTGGGCAGGCCCAACGGTATTATCAAATGTGCATCTCAATAAATCCTGCTGAATATGCTAGTGGTTTGCATCAGAAGGCAAAGGCTGGTTTGAATCGGGTAGGAGGTTAGTCGGGCCTACACTACTCAAAACAACTTAATCTCTCCGGAAAACCAAAAATGCAGAAAGCCCTTTATCCTGTGCGATAAAGGGCTTTCTGTACTATTGTAGCATTAAAATTTTACGAAGTAAAATCAAGGCTTCTTTTTCATCTTTTCCTGCTGGGCCTTTTGTTGCATTTCCATTTGCTTCTGCATTTTCTGCATAAAGCCCTCTTTCTTAGGTTTGCTTTTTGCAAGTTCCAACTCCGCAGTTATTTTTTCCTGATCGAAAACATAGTTTTTAGTGATTATCGTCTGACCGATATTCAGTACATTACTGAATACCAAGTAGCAGGTTAGTCCCGACGCATAATTGTTGAAGGCAAACATGAACATGACAGGCATGATGTATTGCATGTATTTCATATATGGTTGTGCAGAGAAGTCCATCTGCCTTGTGCTGTAATAGGTATACATTAATGTCGTGACCACCCAAAGCATTGTAAACAGTGAAATGTGAGAACCAAAAAGTGGTATTTCAAACGGTAGCTGAACGAATGCGTCATAGGATGTCAGGTCACTTGCCCATAGGAATGACTCCTGCCTGAACTGAATGGACGCTGGGAAGAAACGATACAATGCAATCCAGATTGGCATCTGAAGAACCATAGGCATACAACCGCCGAGTGGATTTACCCCATACTCCTGGTACATTTTCATCGTTTCCATCTGAATTTTCTGCTGATCATCGCCGATTTTTTCTTTCAATTTGTCGATACGTGGCTTCAAAGCAGCCATTTTTGACTGCGAATACAACATCTTGAATGTAAGCGGATAAAGAACCGCCTTAACGATCAGCGTGAGCAACAAAATTACGATGCCCTTGCTACTGACCAGCAGAAGCAAAAGATTGAAAATCGGCCTGATGATCCATCTGTTGATGGTGCCAAAAAATGACCATCCGAATGGTATAATATCTTGCAAATCAATATTGTATGCGGACAATCTTTCGTATTCATTTGGTCCGGTAAAGATTTTCATTTCAAAAGTCTCATCTCCGGCATGTGAAAAGGGAACACCAATCCTTGAATACAGTTTTTTAAGGTCCGGTTTGTCCGCAGTATACATTTCTGTCGCTACGTTTGCATTTCCAAAAGGAGATTTTTCTGCTATGAGCGTCGTATTGAAAAACTGGTTGGAGTGTGATATCCATTTTACCGGTTTTTCCAGATTTTTCCCATCATCTTTTCTGCAATTGCAGTAATCTGCGTTTGAATCATCTTCCTTGAAGTATACCGTTGAGAAAGTGCGCTCATACTCCTGGTTTTTTTCCAGTTTATCGAGATAATTCTCCCACTGCATAGTAATCTGATTTGCAGAAGGGTCGAGGACATTCCCCAGTCCTGCGAAGCGGACATTGTAGTCGATGTTGTAATCGGTTCCCAGGGTGTATACCTGCTCAAAGTATCTGCCTTGCCCAGCGTTCGCTTTAAAGGAAATGCTGTTCGATCCAATTGAAGGTTCAAAATAGAGGTCGGCAGAATTGACAGTACCCACGCCATTGACGGGTAAAAAGTACTCCCACTTATTTTTGGAATCTTCCATCAGTTCCACCGTAGTTCTAACCTCCTGATGCTTTGCATCCTCGTTGATTTTGGTGAATTTCTTCAGGACAACTGATTTTATTCTGGCTCCTTTGTTTGAAAATATAACTTTTACATGTTCATTTTCAAGTGTAAACAGTTTTTCCTGCCCGATAGCTGCAGGTGCAAATACACCATAACGTGAACTTAACTGGCTGTAAGTTGCGGAGTCACCAACGGCAACAGGTGTTTGCACTGCCGGCTGAGCGTTCACGAAGTTGTTTATGCTGTCTGTCCTTTGCTGTACCAGAGAAATGGAGTCCCTGATGTGCTGCTGTCTTTCCACCTCACTTTTGGAGGGCTGATTCATTTGCATCCATATTAACAGCAAACCCATAATGAGTACCATTCCCAGTGTTGATTGTCTATCCATCTTTTGTCTTTAAATCTTCTGTTCTGTTTTCAAAAAATAGCTGCTTTGTATTAATTAAGGCAGCCCAGTATGTCTTCAAAAGGCATATCTTCGAAAGAAGATATGACCAGATTAGCTTTTTTTAGCGCCTTCATATTGCCAACGCCGACTGTAAAACATCCGGCTTCAGAACCCGCAATGATTCCATCCGGCGCATCATCAAATACAATACACTCTGAGGGAATACAACCTGCTGCCTGAGCAGCCTTCACATAAACCTCGGGATTTGGTTTAGGTTTTAGAAGACCGTTGCCGTCAATCACTCCGTCAAAATAATGTTCTAGTACTAACAACTCAAGAACATTTCGGGCATAGCTTGAAGAAGTGCCTAGCACTATTTTTATTTTCCTACTGACCAAATCTTGCAACAGTGTATGTACTCCGGGTAGTATGTCTTCAGGTGATAGCAACTGAATGTTCTCAAGATACCAATGGTGTTTTTGGTCAGCAAGCTGTTCTTTTTCAGCGTAGGTGAAGTTTTTCCGCCCCCATCCCAACATTTTTTCGAGTGCCTCCATTCTGTTCAGCCCTTTCAAGGTTTCATTTTGTTCAGGACTGATGTCAAAGCCCAACTCGTTTGCCAGTCTTTTCCATGCCAGATAGTGCAGTTTCGCAGTATCGCAGATTACTCCGTCGAGGTCAAACAAACAGGCTTTTATCACCGGCATAATACATTTGTCATTTCTGAAGGCTTTGTGGAAGCGGGGCGCAAAGATAATTCAATTTTTAGAAGCCTAATAAAAATAAGTATTATTTCGGCTGCGTTTTACCGTATTCTGAGCCAGCTGTTGAATTGCTGTAAACGCTCATTTTCAAGTCTAAAAGTGTTTTGCAATGAAGTATTTCTTACTTTTGTCTAAATTTTGGTTTGATGAAATCGCTTTCAGTTCTTCCGTTTGTATTATGTGTTCTGATGTATTCCTGCACAAGTAGTCAAACGATCTCCAAAATGAATGCAGATGAGGTCCTGCATGAGATTCATGGTACCATAGTCTTCAATCCAAGAACCGGAAATTACGATACAGTTTATGTGAAAAACATCAGAATAGATACGGTCGATTGGAAAAATCCGCCCATGAAGATAACAGCATCTCCGATTGGTGCAAATAATATTGCAACAGTCAAATCTCCTGTCAGTAATCGTGGTGAAAAATTGGAAAAAGTATCTGGTGCAGTAATCGTTGAGCAGACAAAGTCTGTTGCAGGTCTACTTTCCGCCTCTGCAGTAAGAAATCAAAAGAAGGTATTTCGCGTGGCCTATCTTCTACCATTTTTCACGGATAAATTTTCTGAGTCTGAAAATGATATTTACGAAAAATCAAAATGGGCACTACATTTCTATTCTGGTGCAAAACTGGCACTTGATAGTCTAGAAAATGACAACATCCGTCTCGAAATATCAGTTAAGGACACGAAAGCGAGTGAAATGCAGTTCAAACAACTGTTGCTTCAGGAGTCAGTGATGAATGCTGATGTGATTATCGGCGGCGAGACCAACACAAATGTTGAGTTGGCAGCAGATTTTGCGAAAAAAAATGGTAAAATCCTAATTTCTCCGTACAACCCATCATCAGAAATGGTGACGGAAAATCCGCAGTTTGTGCAAATTAATCCCGGTCTAAGAACCAATTGTGAGGCTATCATGCGGAACATCAGGAAAACGTTTACTCCTGGCCAAATTATCCTGCTTTGCAGGGACAAGCCAAATGAAAAAGAGGCTTTGCAGTATCTGCAGCTAGAGCATTTGAAACTATCTGCAAAAGTACAGGTTCCGCTCAAGGAGTACATCATTGAAGATAAGAATGGTGTAGCGGCTTTTGATCCTAAAATCTTTCTGAACAAAGACAATGTCGTGATTGTAATGCCAGTCTGGGGACAAAACAGTGAAACCTTTGTTTATTCTCTGCTTTCAAAAATCAACAGTTCAATAGGTAAAAAGAATGTGATCGTCTACGGCATGCCGCAGTGGTCAAATTTTCAGGTCAATGTGTTTGATGTTTTTGAGCCTTTGCAGGTGCACATTACCCAACCTGTTTTCATCGACAGATTTTCACCTGATGCAGTGTCATTCTCCGCATCATTTTTTGAAAAATACCATGCTGCGCCTACTGATGAAGCTTTTATCGGATACGACATCACCTTGTATTGCGGTCTAATGCTAAAAAAATACGGAGCGAGATTCAACGAGGTGATGGACAAAATGCCTTACGATGGTCTGCATACCAATTTTTTATTTGAAAAAGATGTTAATCCAGGGCACAAACCTTCCGGTCCTGGTGTGCATTTTGACAGAATTGTCAACAAGTACGTCAATATTTTGAAATTTCATGATGGCTGCTTTGGGCCTGTAAATTAAAGTGTAAACCAGATAATTGTGTTATGATACAGTGGATTAAGCTGGATATTCTCGCGATAGGGGTGCATCCTGATGATGTTGAACTGAGTTGTAGTGGTACATTGCTGAAGCAGATTGCTTTTGGAAACAGCGTGGGCATCCTAGATCTGACAAGGGGTGAACTTGGCAGCAGAGGCTCTGCGGAAATCAGGGATGAGGAGGCAAGAACTGCGCAACTGATGATGGGGGCTGTAGTTCGTGAAAATGCCGGAATGAAAGATGGTTTCTTTAAGCACAATGAAGAGAATCTGCTAAAAATAATCAGAGTCATTAGAAAGTATCGCCCGGAAATTGTTTTGGCCAATGCACTTGAAGATCGCCATCCTGACCACGGTCGAGCTGCAAAATTGACCGCGGATGCATGCTTTTTAAGCGGTTTGCTCAAAATAGAGACGACAGATGAATCCGGCGATGCACAGAGACCTTGGCGTCCCGCTCACCTCTACCATTATATGCAAGACCGCAGTTTAAATCCAGATTTTGTTGTAGATATCAGTCCTTTTGCAGAAAGAAAAATGGAGCTTATTAAGGCGTACTCATCACAGTTCTATAATCCTGAACTGCCGGGTCCACAAACGCCGATTTCAGACAAAAATTTTCTGCTCTCCGTTCAGGCAAAAGATAGGGTGTTTGGCAGATTGCTGAATGTTGAATTTGCGGAGGCATTCAACGCAGCAAGAGCAGTAGGTGTGAAAGATTTGTTCGATCTTCAATGAACTCATCTTTGTTTTTCATGACCCTTTTCAATTTCATTCAGCAAATCATTGGTCTGATTCAAGAGGTCATCCATATCGGACTTTAGTTGCGCGGCTTCCTGTGCCTTCGGTCCCTGAGTTTGTTTTGAGTTTGGCTTTGACGCGCTGTCATCGGGCATTGCTCTGATTTTTTCCAGTCTTTCCTCTATAGCTTTCCTTTTTTCTTCAAGTACATCCAGCTGGTTTGTCACATCTTTGTTGTCATCTGCGCTGGTTCGCAACTTTTCAAAAAGGCTTTTGATATTGTCCACCGCCTGATCATACCTGCCGGCCTCCACCTTC
>CANHEE010000045.1 GCA_947459655.1 Lewinellaceae bacterium | reverse complement strand
TTTTGGTATGCTTATAGATTCTGCCATGGTTTCTTAAATTATTTATTTGTAATTTCAGGAAGTATTAAATAGCCACAAATTTGGGGTTTATTTCAAAAAACAGCAATAAAATAGCGCCTAAATCAATAATGGTTTAACTTTACCACGCACTTGTAACCATCTTAAAGTATGTTGCTGAGAGTCCTGTACTTTCTTTTAAAACGCATAGGCATCCTGTTCGCCCACATTTATTACCGGGTCACCTTCATGGACAGGGAAAATTTCAAACTGCCCAAGGGGCCATGCATCATGACCATTAACCATCCGAACACTATGATGGATATAATTGTTGTGGTTCCCTTGATTAACAGGTACACGCATTTTTTGGCCAATGCGGGGTTGTTTGTTAATCCAGTCCTCAACTCGCTCCTCAGAAAACTTTGGTGCATCCCTATCAAGCGAAAATCAGACACCGGAAGCCAGATCAATAACGAAGACAGTTTTTCGGAATGCGTTCGATTCCTCAATAATGGTGGTCTGTTGCTCATTGCGCCTGAAGGCAGTAGCAGAAATGAAAGGCATGTCCGCAAGTTCAGAACCGGAACTGCCCTGATTGCCCTGCGTACAGAAGCTGAAAATGATTTCAAGCTTGGACTGAAAATTTGTCCATTCGGGATAACCTATGACAGGCCCTGGCAGTTTCGAAGCCGAGTATACGTTAAGGCCGACAAACCGGTCTCAGTAGCAAATTACAAACAAATTTATCGCGAAAACCCGGAGCAGGCGATTGCACTGCTTACTGCAGAACTGGAGGAAAAAACGAGACAGATGACAGTTGATACGGACAATAAAGTGCAGGAAAAACTGCTCCGCAAACTGGAAATCCTCTCCAATACGAGGCATTTTGCAAAAACAGGTCAGTGGCTGTCCGGATTGCAACGGTTCAAACTTGCGCAGAAATTGACGGACAGCCTGAAAAAACTTCATCGCAATCAAACTGTTGATTATGAGGTCCTGGAAAAGAGTACGTTGTCTTATTTTGCACACCTGAGCAAGCTGAAGATTTCAGAGTTTGCCATTGCATTTGCACAATCCGGCTCTGCTCCTTGGCTGTTTGTATTGTTTATCGCCCTTGGGCTGCCTTTTTTTATTGCAGGACTTCTATTGAATGCCATTCCACTTCTCTTAACGGAACTTGCCTGGCGTATCATGAAACTTGAGGATTATGAGGCCACCATCAGAATCGTTCTGGGTGGACTGATATTTTTTCCAATGGGTTATGGTTTTTGTACCGCGATATTATCAGGTCATTTTCAATTTGAATTCTTCGGTATTTTGTATTGGATAATTTCTGTTTTATTGGGTATATTTGCTTGGGAGTACTACCGCACCTATGGTCTCCTCATAAAAATTTGGAGGGTTAAATTGCTGACTAAAAGCACTCTACTAGACCTTCAGGAGCAAAAAGCAAAAATTTCTGCAGAAATCGTAGTCCTTGAGCGCAAAGCTGAATAAATAACGTAGCCCATTATAAAAGTATCACAAGAATGCAAAACCCACCTTTGAAAAATGTCCATCGCGAGTTCGATCTGGATTTACCTGATTTCATACACATGGACGAGTGTGTGACATTTGTATTGGGCAAAATTGAACATTTGAGTCGTCAACTCCACGAGCAAGATTATTTTATTGGCAAACGATGGCTGGAAGTCAGGGATGACAATGAATTTCAGGAGATGGTACTACATATTTTTAATGAAGGTGGGGAATACCTTGTCTCTATCGACGGCGATATTCACAAGGGAAATTGGCGTTTCCTCAAAGAGAGTAATACCTTGATAACCGAATACCTTGGGAAAAATGAACTTTACGATCTGGCGTTTTTAAATGAAGATTTTTTTGTGCTGCTGAAACATGGCAATCAGACTTACAAAGGACAAAGACGTTACCTGGTACTAGGAAATGAAGAACAAATAAAAAATCTGAACTGGAGGTCGGTAATGGATAAGATGCTGAACATTTACAGAAGCAATTCTCAAATGCTTCTTTTCATTTTAATAGGTATTGTTATCATTGCGATAATCGCGTTTTTTAATTTCTTCTGATCTGAAATTCACATCTTTAAATCCTCACAAACTATGCTGCTTGAAATTCACCCCAAAGATCCGGAAGCCAGAAAGATAAAAAAAGTAGTGGAGACAATTCGCAATGGAGGCGTAATCATTTACCCGACGGACACCGTTTATGGCATAGGATGCGACATCATGAGCAAAAGTGCGGTAGAGAAAGTCTGTAGTATCAGGAGACTGGATCCCGAAAAGGCCATGCTCTCCATCATCTGCTCGGATATGAGTCAGATTTCGGAATATACTACTCAGTTGGACAATACGCTTTTCAGACTGCTGAAGCAGCACCTGCCAGGCCCATACACATTTGTTCTGAAGGCCAACAATGAGGTGCCCAAACTTTTCAAAAACAGAAAGAAAACCATAGGAATAAGAATACCTGACCATCCCATTGTAAAGGCTATCGTGGAAGAACTTGGCCACCCGATTCTCACCACATCATTGAAATCTGACGATGAAATTCTGGAGTACCACACCAATCCACTAGATTTTTACCAGGAATTTGAGCACCAAGTAGACCTCATTATTGACGCAGGAAATTGTGGCAACACACCTTCAACTTTGATTGACTGTAGCAAAGGAGAACCAGAACTGATTCGTCCGGGTGCAGGCGTTTGGCCCTAATGTTTTTAATTGGTGCACGAAGGTACGGTTTTAACTTGTCATCAGAAGGTAGTGTGCGCCACAAAATAGATTGAGGCCCAGCTTCATTTTCTTTCCAGATCCTGTAGGCGTTTGAGCAATTCAGGTAGTTTCTTGAATACGGCGAAGGAACGCAGAAATGACGAGTAACTGAAGGCGGGTGACCCGTACAGTGCCGTCCCGGGCTCAGATACATCCGCTGACACTCCAGACTGGGCCTGAATTCTGGTCCTGTCAGCAATTTTAACGTGCCCGACAATTCCGACCTGTCCACCTATCATACAATTTTCCCCAACTTTTGTACTACCGGCAATTCCGGTTTGGGCTGCCACCACGGTATTTTTTCCAATCTCGACATTGTGGGCAATCTGAATTAGATTGTCAAGTTTTACTCCCGACCTGATTATGGTTGAGCCCATGGTAGCGCGGTCTATGGTCGTATTCGATCCGATTTCCACGTCCGATTCTATAATGACGTTCCCGATTTGAGGAACCTTCTGGAAAGTGCCGTCCTGTTGTGGAGCAAATCCGAAACCATCACTGCCGATAACCACATTTGCATGCAAAATGCAATTATCACCGATGATACAGTCAGTATAAATGCGTACACCCGGGAAAAGCGTTACCCCTTTGCCGATTTTCACATTGTTACCAATGTAAACCTGCGGAAAAATACGGGATCCCGAGCCAATAGAAACGTTTTCTGCAATCACGACGTAGTCACCTATGGAACACCGCTCTCCAACACGAACAGTCGGATGTACGGAAGCTTTCTCAGAAATAGTAAAAACATCAGTGTTCAACTGATCACCGAAATGTCCGAGTAAAGTAGCAATGGCTGCATATACATCATTCACCCTAATCAGGGTGGCAGAAATTGGTTGGGAGGGCACAAATGAATTGCTCACAAGTAGCACCGATGCATTGGTAGTGTAGGCGAATGGCTCATATTTCATGTTTCCCAGAAAGGTTATGCTGCCTTTTTGAGCCTCTTCAATCTTGGCAGGGCCTTGGACAAGAATATCCGGATCGCCCTCTACGGTGCCTTGCAGCAGCGCTGCCAATTGTTGTGCACTTACTTGCATGCGTTTATTTTTTTGGGGTTTTAAGCGCGTAAACGGTTTTGGAAAGCACAAATTTATATTTATTTCGCAGTTTTTTTATTTCCTTTGTAAGATTAATAGGATCTACAAACCCTGCATTTTGAGGTCAGTAGTCAGCAGCAATAACATCACCATTAAATAAACCAGCGATGCAAAACGACAATAAACTGCTTTTTGCGGATTACATGAGGGTAACAGCTACCCTTGCCGTTATATTACTGCATGCAGCAGGAGATTTGTTGTATAGTTTTGACAAAAACGATCTTTTAAACAGCTATTGGTGGACAGGAAATGTTATTGACAGCTGCGTGCGATGGTGCGTGCCCGTTTTTGTAATGCTTAGCGGCAGTCTGCTATTGAACCCAAACAAAGAAGAGGCCATCGGCGAATTTCTGAAAAAACGAATGATGCGCGTGTTGGTCCCCTTCGTTTTTTGGTCGGTCGTTTACATTATGTATACTTATCGGGGATACATTCATGACTTTAAGATGCCCTGGTGGCCGGATGTCCTGGAATTGTTTTTTTTCAAAGATGTATATTTCCACCTGTGGTTTGTCCCAATGATTCTGGGCTTGTATTTTCTCACACCTACGTTCAGGGTTTTTTTGAAGTCAGCTAAAAGAGTTGATATTGAGTACTTTCTGATGTTTTGGTTCTGCGTGAGCGTGATCCAGGTCAGCTTTGCCCAGTTTTTTGTCATCAAATACATTGGGTGGCTGGCCTACATTGGATACCTGCTGATGGGTTATTACCTGAAAACCTATGAGATCAAGCGAAAAAAACTACTGTATGCGGCAGGCTGGATTTCACTGGCCGCAACTATTTTTGGCACCTGGTATCTGTCTGTCTTCTTCGGCAGATTTGACAACAATGAGCAGATCTTTTACCAATATCTGCACCCAAATGTCATTTTTATGGGTGCAGCACTTTTTGTTTACATCAAGGAATTTGACTGGAGCAGTTTTGCTGATCGCTTTCCGAGATTGCATTCTCATATCCGCTGGTTTTCAGGCCTAAGTTTTGGCGTTTATCTTGTGCACGCACTGCTACTTGATGTTTTCAAAAACGGCTATCTCTTCGAAACAAAAATAAATTCTACCACATTTTTCAATATTAAGGGCCATCCCATCTGGTGTGTACCATTTTATTTTTGCTGGGTTACAGCGCTAAGTATCCTGATGATCTGGTTTCTTTTAAAAATTCCTATCATCAAAAAGTGGGTAAATTGAACAGCATGGACAGCAATTTCAGAATACTTTCCGTTGTCCCATCCATCACCGAACTGTTTTTTGACCTTGGCCTCGGCAAACAGGTTGTCGGAAGAACTAAATTTTGTGTCCACCCGAAAGGCGAAGTCAAAAAACTTCCTATAGTCGGTGGCACAAAAAACCTTCATATTGAAAAAATACGCGCTCTTCGGCCGGATCTTATTATTGCCAATAAGGAAGAAAATACAAAAGAAGATATTGAAGCACTTGCCAAAGAAACGGAGATCTGGCTGACGGAAATCAGTACACTGGAAGAGAATTTCAAGTTGATCGAAGACCTTAGCGACCGATTCGGCATTTCTGAAGTAGGCCGAAAGATTATTGAAAAGACGCACGCGACCATACACCGCATGACGTTGCCTGAACAAAAATCTGCATTGTACTTGATCTGGCGAAACCCATACATGAGCGTTGGAAAAGACACTTTTATACATCATATGCTGAAAGCCACAGGCTACAAAAATATATGCGCTGATTTGACACGTTACCCCATCGTTGATTTACAACAGTTTAAACAATCGCCTCCTGACTGCGTTTTACTGTCATCTGAACCCTACCCTTTCAGGCAAAAACACATTGCAGAAATAAGCAGATTTTTTCCTGAAAGTGAGATTAAACTGGTCAACGGAGAGTTTTTCTCCTGGTACGGAAGCAGAATTGCGAATCTATGACTGAAAATGCGCCGAACATGGTTTTTCATGATTCCTCATTCGTTTTTATTACCCTATCTTTGCGCAAAATTTACAAAAGATGATGTACGACTTAACGGTTATCGGCTCCGGTCCCGGAGGATATGTTGCTGCGATAAGGGCAGCACAGCTGGGTTTTAATGTAGCCCTCATTGAAAAATACAATACCTTGGGTGGAACATGCCTTAATGTGGGCTGCATTCCCTCTAAGGCTTTGCTGGATTCATCTGAGCATTACCACAATGCAAAGGAAAATTTTGGCGCTCACGGCATTGACGTTTCCGGTAGCATCAAAGTGAACATGCAGCAAATGATCGCCCGTAAGAATAAGGTGGTAGAAGACACCTGTAAGGGAATTGATTTTCTGATGAAGAAAAACAAAATTACGCTTTACAATGGGCATGGTACTTTCATTACGAAAAACAAAATTTCCATCAGTAAGCCAGACGGTTCCAAAGAAGAAATTCAAACCCACAAAACCATCATTGCTACGGGCTCAAAACCAATCACGCCAGAGGCCATGGCATATGACAAAAAAAGGGTAATAACTTCAACAGAAGCACTTAATCTGACCGCTGTGCCCAAAAGCATGGTGGTTATAGGTGGTGGAGTAATCGGCCTTGAACTGGGATCTGTGTATGCCAGACTTGGAACAGAAGTAACCGTTATTGAATTCCTTGACCGAATTATTGCAGGCATGGATGCTGATTGCTCAAAGGAACTTGAGCGTTCGCTGAAAAAACTGGGTATGAAATTTTACACCGGTCATGCAGTTAATGCTGTTATAAATAATGGTAAAAACGTGACGGTAAGTTTTACCCAAAAAGGTTCAGATCAGTCAGCTGAAATTGTAGCTGAATATTGTTTGCTTGCACTCGGACGTCGTCCCTACACAGACCAGCTCGGTCTGGAGAATATAGGAATCACTACTGATGACAAAGGACGCATTCCCGTAAATTCACATCTTGAAAGTGTAGTTCCCGGAGTTTATGCCATTGGTGATGTTATCGCTGGTCAGATGCTGGCGCACAAAGCTGAAGAAGAAGGCGTTTTTGTTGCCGAAACCATAGCCGGGCAGCACCCACACATCAACTACAATCTCATTCCAGGAGTGGTATATACATGGCCTGAAGTTGCAGCTGTTGGACAGACCGAAGAGCAGCTAAAGGCGGCCGGAATCCCATTCAAGCAGGGCAAATTTCCTTTCAAGGCATTGGGGCGGGCTAGGGCAAGCTCTGACATGGACGGGATGGTAAAAGTCCTTGCACATGCAGACAGTGATGAAATACTTGGTGTACATATGGTCGGACCTCGCACTGCAGATATGATTGCTGAGGCAGTTGCTCTGATGGAATTTAGGGCCTCTGCTGAGGATGCAGCCAGAATAAGTCACGCGCACCCTACATACACAGAAGCTTTCAAAGAAGCTGCACTTGCAGCTACAGCGAACCGCTCCTTACACATGTAAAACGAAATACTGAAATCTGTATTAGCACGAATAGTCATTTTAAATGATTTGAACCGGCGTTTGCCGATTATGTGTAAATAAAGAGGCCACGATTATGCAGAATTTCTGCGAACCGTGGCCTTTTCTTATTTTACTTCAGAAGCTGAATTACTTCATCATAATCACCCTCTGAATTTTCTGACACTTGTCGTTGAATTCGAGACATACATGATACATGCCTGATTTCAGGTCTGAGAGGGTCCAGCGAACAGTATAGTAACCTGCTACACTTTCTCCCTGGTCAAGTGTATGCACTACCCTTCCCTGATTGTCGAACAACTTGATAACCACTTTTTCGACCTTTTCTTTAAGGTTGTAGTTGATGTTCAAGTCATCTGCAAACGGGTTCGGGAAACACTTCATATCTCCATGTGCAGTAACTACCTCAGACGGAACGCTTGGTTTTGTGTTAGATGGTGAATCACTTCCCACGGAAGCATTGTTTGATGCACCAGAATTTTCCATAGTTGTTGCTCGTCTTACTGTAACCTTAGCTGTGCAATAGCTTACATTGTTACAACCGTCTGCTACCTTGATACGCACTGTCTGAATCAGCGATCCGGAAACAGGTACGCTGGTTTTGCTGAAACTAAGCGAACCCACAAAATTCGTACAGTTCAGATTGGTCGTAGCATTACAAACCGTGAAAGTCAATGCAGGTGAACATGCATCGAAACTACCATTGTTGAAAGCAGATGCAGGAACAGAAATTGAACTCTGTGACAGTGGTATAGAGACTGTAATATCCTTACAAACTGCAACCGGTGGTGCCATATCTCTCAAGAAAATCCTCTGAATAGTAGTGGCAACATTACCACTCACATCAGTAGCAGACCATTGCACAGTCCTTTGCTTGATGTATTTTAAAGTCGGACTTTTAGCAGCACATCCTGTGAGATCAACATCGGTTATCGACGATGTGAAACCAGTTGAAGAACAGTTATCTGTTGCTGTCGGCACGGGGTAAGTAGACAAGAAAGTACATCCGTCAGTTACGACTGTCGCTGTTGTAGCAGGGTTACTGATTTTCGGCGTTTCATCATCTACTACCGTAACCGTGAAGTTACAGGAGTTCGATCCGGCAATGTACTGAACATAATTTATACCTGCATTCAACTTTGAACCTGAAATAGTACCACTACCCATAAGTGCTGTCGCCCCCGTGATTTTGTACCTCAATACCGTAGAATCACATGCATCCGAGAATGAAATTGTTGCTCCATCCTTAGGCTGTACAAATGTAGAACAATTGTAATCGTTGAATCCATCAGAATTGGTACCCAGCGTCATATTCTTAGGGCAATACAACAATACACTACCAGTGGACAAAATCCACTGAGTGAAAAAGCTTGAATTTCCACATGCATCTGTTGCAGTCCATGTTCTTGCGATGGAATCCCTGTAGCTGATACATGGAGGCAAAGTCAGTTTTATAGGTGCAGCCTGAACATAAACGACACTAACCGGATTGAAGCAGTTATCAACCGCAGTCAAAGTAGCAGGTTTTGGAAGACTATCTCTTGTAGCTGTAGTAACAAGGTATGCTGGACCAGGAGACAATACCGGAGCAGTTTTGTCCTGTACAGTAATTATCTGTCTTACCGTAGAGGTATTACCTGCATCATCAGTTGCAGTCCAAGTACGAGTTAGCGTGTATGAATAAAAATTACATAGAGCCGGATCCCCACCCTGTGTGGAAACGTCCTGGAGTGTTACAGAAACATTACCGCAGTTGTCTGTTGCTTCAACATCCATTTCAGCCATATCGCGATCCTTGATGTAATCTGCGCAGGTTATCGTAACATCGGCAGGTACAGTTGATGCAATAATAACCGGATTAATGTTGTCCTTGGCTGTAACGATTACCACTTTGATATCCTGGTTTCCAGCAGCATCAGTAGCAGTTACTACAACATCAATGGTCTGGTCATGTACTGCACTTAGGATTGTTCCCGCAAGCGGTACCTGAGCGATAGTTGTTCCGGCACAATTGTCAGAAGCAGTTCCTCTTACATCAGGTATAATAATTTGACACCCTCCATCAAGCAGAACACTCTGATCTGCTGCTGTAGTTAGTACAGGACTGCTAACGTCTTTAGCAGTTAGAATTACCGTTTTTACGTCTGTATTGCCTGCAGCATCAGTAGCAGTAACCACGACACTAGTTGTAACATTATGCGAGGAACTTATTATGGTTCCAACTGTCGGTACCTGTGTAATGACTGCACCACAATTATCCGTCACAGTTCCTCTTACATCAGGAACGGTAATATTACAGCCGGCATCAAGTGAAACATTCTGGTCCGGTGCTGCTGTAAGAACCGGATTTGTAAGATCTTTTGCTGTAAGCAAAACTGTTTTTACATCAGTATTTCCTGCTGCATCTGTTGCGGTAACAACAATATTTGTTATCGTATTTTGCGAGGAACTTATGATAGTTCCGATTGCAGGAACCTGAGTTATCACTGCACCACAATTATCGGTCGCAGTTCCTCTTACATCAGGAACGGTTATATTACATCCGGCATCAAGTGAAACATTCTGGTCCGATGCTGCTGTAAGAACCGGATTTGTAATGTCTTTCGCAGTAATCACAACAGTCTTCACGTCTTTGTTACCGGCGGCATCCGTTGCGGTAACAACAACATTTGTTGTCACATTGTGTGATGTAGCGATTACAGCACCAATTGCGGGAACTTGTGTGATGCTCACAGTACAATTATCTGTTGCTGTCCCTCTCAAATCGGGTACAGTAATTTGGCAAGAACCATTGAGATTTACATCCTGATCGGCTGCCGAGCTAAGTACCGGACTCGTGATGTCTTTTGCAGTGAGCGCAACAGTCTTTACTGTTGTATTGCCAGCAGCATCTGTTGCAGTGACGGTTACATTTGTTATTTGATTGTGTGAAGAAACAAGTACTTCACCTACAGCTGGCGATTGAGCTATATTGACACCAGCACAGTTGTCTGTTGCAGTTCCACGCACATCCGGTATTGTAATCTGACAAGAGCCGTCAAGGTTCACATTTTGATTAGGCGCAGTTGTCAGAACAGGATTAGTTACATCTTTTGAAGTCAGCACGACGATCTTCACATCAGTATTTCCTGCAGCATCTGTTGCGGTAACTACAACGCTGTTAGTGAGGTTGTGAGCGCTACTGATTATTGTCCCTATTGCAGGAATCTGTGTAATAATCGCACCACAATTATCAGTCGCTGTTCCACGTACATCCGGTACAGTTATTTGACATGAGCCGTCAAGATTCACGTTTTGATCCGGTGCGGCTGTCAATACAGGATTTGTGGCGTCCTTGACAAATACCTTCTGTGTACAGTTGCTAGTATTACCAAAGGCATCTACAATTGCCCAATTTACGGTATTTGTTCCAGGGTTAAACGGTGTGCTGCTGTTGACAGGAGCACCATTGAGCGTAGCAACAGATGTTAAAGGGCATACACCGATAGTTGCGGGTTGACCCAGGTTGAAATTGCTGGCAAAACAATCTGCATTGTTCGTATCAACGGTAATATCTTGTGGACAAATTACAGGTGCTACATTATTGAACAGTACCAGTGCTGACTCTACACCTGCACAACCATTGCTTGCTGTAATGGTTACAAAATATCTTGTATTTACAGTAGGTGAAACTATGATATCCTGGGTAGTCTCTCCTGTACTCCATAGGAATGAAACTCCACCATTTGCTGTCAATGTCGTTGATGGATTAGAACATGAAATATTCAAATTACCACTAATTCCTGTATTTAAGTTTTGTTTATTTGACCATACAGTTACGGTATCCACAGCAGTACATCCATTTGCATTGGTAACGGTCACTATGTAAGACGTTGTTTGAGATGGTGTTACCGTATTGCTTGCTGTATTTACATCATTACTCCATGCATATGAAGTACCACCGGATGCCTGAAGATAAGCGGTTGGATTGGCACAATCAACGGTCACGTCCTGCCCAGCATTTGCAACCAATAAAGGAGGATCCGTGAGAGTTACACTCTGAGAGATGGTGTTCGGAACGGCATCTGTGATTGAGACGGTATAAACACCTGCAGTCAAGCCAGATATTGATGTCGTTGTGGCTCCTGTGCTCCATAGGTAGCTGTAAGGAGGCATACCATACTGAACAGTAACTTGTGCGGTTCCTGTTGCCTCACCAAAGCAAAGATTCTCAGTCTTTGTTAGCGATGTAACTTGGAAAGGAGTAAGCGGGAAGTTCAGGTTAATCATCTGATCGATAATCAAATTTGACAACTTATCATCATCAACGATCGACGTTCTTGGAGTGGTTGAATTTCTCCAAACAAGATTACTGCTCAATGCAGGATTGGTGATGGTAAACTCAAGAACTGCCACATTTACACCTGTAGGGGTAATCATCACTAGATTTGCATCTGCCGCACCAGTATAGGCAGTATTCACACTGGCTATTCCGGTAGACTGTGATGTCCCCGTAAGGGATGTTGTACCAAATGCAGGCGATGGGAATATATCTGATACGACAGTCAATCCCGATAGTGCTGCATTATTGTAGTTGAATCTGAAGTTTGAGGAACCTATACCGAACGTTTCAGGTGCCGACAACCTCAATGTTACTCGGAATTTGTTGCCAATGATTTGCGGCTGAACAAAAGCAAGATTGACAGTTCTTCCATATGTTACCAAAGCATTATCTGACGCGGTACAACCATTCGCTCCAGTTACAGTAACGGTGTAAGTTGTCGCCTGAGTTGGCGTTACTGTATTGGATGCCGTAGTTACTCCATTACTCCACACATAGGAAACCCCACCCGAAGCTACTAGGGTAACAGTCGGATTCGTGGCATTAAATGTCAAATCTGGACCAGCATTTGCGGCAGGAGGTGTTTTATCAACAATGATAGAAGCAATAGCGGAAGTAGTACAGGTATTTGCGCCTGTTACAATGACAGTATAGTTGGTTGTTACTGTTGGACTTGCTGTAATGCTTGCAGTTGTGGCTCCTGTATTCCACAGGTATGAAACACCACCAGAGGCTGTAAGTGTAGCTGAAGAAATGTTACAGTTAATCAGACCATTGGATCCGGCTGACCCATTAGGCGTTGCCTTATCAACCGTAACTTTGACGTCATCAGTACCTTTACAACCATTCGCTCCGGTTACAGTAACGGAATAAGTAGTTGTGGTCAACGGATTTACATTAATTGTAGCCGTTTGAGCCCCAGAACTCCACACATAGGATACACCGCCGGAAGCCGTTAATGTGGCAGAAGGATTCGAACAGTTTGTAGTTACGTCAGGTCCCGCATTGGCAATTGTAATTTTGTCTGAAGTTACAAGTTTATCGTCTACAGCCGTACAGCCATTCGCTCCGGTTACAGTGACTAGATAAGTAGTTGTTACTGTTGGACTAACTGTTCCACCCTGTGAAGCACCATTATTCCAAACATAAGACACACCACCGGTAGCTGTCAGGACAGTACCAGGACTTGCACAGGTAACTGTAACGTCTGCACCAGCATTTGCAGCCGGCGCGGCTTTATCTACAGTTACTTTTTTATTTGCAGTCGAAGTACAACCATTTGCTCCAGTAACCGTCACGGTATATGTTGTTGTTACGGTCGGACTAACTGTTCCACCCTGGGAAGTACCGTTGTTCCAAATGTAGGATACTCCTCCTGATGCAGTCATCACGGTTGATGGATTGGTACACGTAACTGTAACATCTGCTCCGGCACTTGCTGTAGGTGCGGTTTTATCTGCTGTTACTTTCTTACTGGCCGTTGCGGTACAACCGTTGGCTCCGGTTACTGTAACGGTATAAGTTGTTGTTACATTCGGACTAACTGCTCCACCCTGAACCGTCCCATTGTTCCATATATAAGAAACACCACCTGTTGCAGTCATCAATGTTGATGGATTTGCACATGTTACTGTAACATCAGAACCAGCACCAGCAATTGGTGCTGCTTTGTCTACAGTTACAAACACATCATCTGTGGCTTTACAACCATTAATATCAGTGTATGAAAGTGAGTAATTGGTTGAAACTATTGGGATAACTGTAGTACTCGCTGTGGTTGCACCATTGCTCCAATTATATGTTCCAACTGAATTTGTGCTCAGAATAGCAGATGGGTTACTACAAGTTACCGTAACGTCTGCACCCGCATCAACAGTTGCCTGATAACCGTCAGAAATGCTTACCTGATGTGTTATTGAACAACCTTTTGCATCTGTAATGGTGAAAGTATAGTTACCAGCTTCAAGGTTTGTCTGAGACGGCGCAATAGTGTATGGAGCGGTTCCTCCCATAGGAGCAATGTTGACACTACCATTACTTCCTCCTTTACAAGTGACATTTACTTGTGTATGAGACGCCGTTAAAACATCTGGCTGTTGAACCGTGGCTGAAATCGTACCTAAACAACCGTTTACGTCTGTTATTGTATAAATATAAGTACCTGCCGAAAGACCTGTTTGTCCGGGAGTAATTGTGTATGGCGCTGTTCCGCCTGAAGGCAAGATAGATACTGCACCATCACTTAAACCATTACAACTGACCGCAGTCTGGGTGTAAGTTCCTGTAACTGCAGCCGGTTGAATTATAGTTACGCTTTGAGATATGGTGTTAGGCGATGAATCAGTAACAGATACGGTATAAACACCAGCAGCTAAGCCTGAAACTGAAGCTGTAGTTGCTCCATTACTCCAGAGGTAAGAGTACGGCGGTAAACCATACTGAACAGAAACTTGCGCTGTTCCATTCAGACTGCCAAAACAAACAGCATTGGACTTTGTCAAAGAAGAAATCTGGAACGGTGTCAATGGGAAATTCAAATTTACAAGTTGATCAAGGTTTAGATTGGTCACTTTGTCATCGTCAATAAGAGCTGTCTTTGGCGTTGTGGTCGTACGCCATATCAGATTAGAACTCAAAGAAGGGTTAGTAATAGTGAATTCAAGGACACAAACAACCAGACCTGCCGGAGTAACAATTACAGAACTACCATCAGCTATGCCACTGTAAACAGTGTTTACACTTGCTATACCTGTCGTCTGGTTGGTACCTACAATTGTAGTTGAACCAAATGAAGGTGATGGGAAAACCTCGGAAACCACTGTCATAGTCGACAGCGCCGAATTATTGTAATTGAAGCGGAAATTTGTTGAACCAAGGCCAATCGGCTCATACGAACTCACTTTTATCGCCACTCTGAATTTATTTCCTATAATTTGTGGCTGAACAAATGCAACGTTGATCTTTTTCTCAACTGTTACCAGTACAATGTCTGATGCTTTACAACCATTGGCTCCGGTAACTGTCACACTATAAGAAGTGGTTACTGTAGGTGAAACAGGATTGGCCGCTGTAGTAACTCCATTACTCCACAAATAGGATACACCACCTGAAGCAACAAGGTTTGCTATTGGGTTGGCAGAGTTGACCGTTACATCAAACCCGGCATTCGCTACAGGCGGAGCTTTATCAATAATAATAGTTGCAACATCAGAAGTAGTACATCCATTTGCTCCTGTGACAGTAACCGAGTAATCTGTGGTTACTGTTGGGCTTAATGTAATACTGGCCGTAGTCGCACCTGTACTCCAAAGATAAGACACACCACCACTCGCATTTAGCGTTGCAGAAGAGACAATACAGTTTATCACAGCGTCAGGGCCGGCAGTGCCAGCCGGAGCTGCAAAATCGCCAAACACAACTACTTCATCGGAAGCTGTACAACCATTGGTGGCAGTGACCGTAACTTTATAAGTAGTTGTTTGCGTTGGACTTACTGAAATATTCGAGGTGGTTTCACCTGTGCTCCAAAAGAAACTGATTCCTCCTGATGCAGAAAGCGTTGTAGCTGGATTAGAACAGTTGAGGGTGACATCTGCACCAGCATTTGCCGGAACGAATTTATCCGCATATACAACTTTTTCATCCGTTGCTGTACAACCATTGGATGCAGTCACAGTCACAGTATATGTTGTTGTCTGAGTAGGATCGATAATTTCACCCTGCACAGCACCATTATTCCATGCATAAGCTACACCTCCTGTTGCCATCATCATTGTTCCCGGATTAAGACAGCTGATGGTAACATCAATACCCGCGTCAGCGGTTGGTGCAGTTTTGTCAGGAGTTACTGTTGCATCATCTATAGCCACACAACCATTTACATCTGTAAACGTGAGGTAATAATTAGTAGCGGATGCAGGATTTACGGTAATATTTGCAGTTGTTTCACCATTACTCCAGTTATATGTGCCTGCAGCATTTGTTCCCAAAGTTGCACTTGGATTGGTACAATTAATGGTTACATCTGGTCCTATGTTGACAGTTGCCTGATATCCATCCAGGATGTTAACCTGATACATCACGGAACAACTGTTTGCATCTGTAAGTGTGAATGCATAGCTACCTGCAACCAAGCCTGTGGTCTGTGCAGGAGTTATTGTGTAAGGTGCAGTACCACCAACAGGTGTAAATAATGCACTTCCATCGCTACCACCTTTACAGGTAACATTTTTTTGATTTAGCATAGCGCTCAGTACTTGCGGCTGCTGTATGCTTACCGGCAATGTAATGTTACAACCATTGGCATCTGTGATACTGAATGTGTAATTACCAGCAGCTAGACCAGTCTGCGCCGGTGTAATCAAATATGGAGCCACCCCACCGGATGGGACAATAGAAACGCTTCCATCGTTCTGTCCGTTGCAAGTTACATTGCTTTGGGTATACGTAGCTGTAAGCTCAGCAGGCTGTGTTATCGTTACACTCTGCGAAATCGTATTCGGGGCTGAATCAGTCACAGAAACTGTATAAACACCGGCAGCCAAACCAGAAACAGAGGCAGTTGTGGCACCATTGCTCCACAAGTAACTGTATGGTGGCAAACCATTTTGGACTGATACCTGAGCAGTTCCATTCATTGCACCAAAACATACATTATTTGTTTGAGTCAGAGAAGTTATCTGGAACGGAGTTAATGGGAAATTAAGATTTATCAATTGGTCAAGAACCAGATTTGATAGTTTGTCATCATCGACAATCGATGTTTTTGGAGTCACTGAATTTCTCCATACAAGATTCGTGCTAAGTGCCGGATTGGTAATGGTAAATTCAAGGACGGCAACATTCACACCAGCCGGTGTAATGGTAACCAGATTGGCATCAGTAGAACCTGAATATGCAGTATTTACACTCGCAATACCGGTGGTCTGTGATGTGCCCGTAAGGGATGTTGCACCGAATGATGGTGATGGGAAGATTTCAGATACAACCGTAAGACCGGAAAGAGCGGCATTGTTGTAATTGAAACGGAAATTGGATGAACCCATTCCGAAAGCCTCCGGTGCTGATAAGCGAAGGGTAACCCTGAATTTATTGCCGATAATCTGAGGCTGAACAAATGCAAGATTAACAGTTCTTCCAAACGTAACCAACGCATTGTCTGACGCAGTACAACCATTCGAACCGGTAACTGTCACTGTATACGTCGTGGCCTGCGTTGGCGTTACCGTGTTGCTCGCTGTCGTCGCTCCATTGCTCCAAACATAAGATATACCGCCCGACGCCGTTAATGTAACGGTCGGATTCGAAGCATTGAATGTAAGATCCGGACCAGCGTTGGCCACCGGCGGAGTCTTGTCAACAATAATTGATGCAATTGCAGATGTCGTACAAGTGTTGGCTCCCGTAACAATAACCGTGTAGTTGGTTGTCACAGTAGGACTTGCGGTAAGACTTGCAGTTGTCGCTCCTGTATTCCATAGATATGATACACCACCAGTTGCAGTCAAGGTAGCGGAAGAGATATTACAATTGATTATCCCGTTCGGTCCGGCAGAACCAGCAGGTGTTGCCTTGTCTACTGTAACTACCACATCATCTGTTCCCTTACATCCGTTCGATCCAGTTGCAGTGACAGTATATGTTGTTGTCGTTACAGGGTTTACAGTTACACTCGCCGATTGAGCTCCAGTACTCCATACATAGGAGGTACCACCAGTTGCAGTAAGCGTTGCTGATGCACTGGTACAATTGGTCGTCACATCAGGTCCCGCATTCGCCAAAGTTAATTTATCTGCCGTGACTAACTTATCATCTACCGCAGTACAACCATTTGCTCCGGTTACAGTAACCAAATAGGTTGTAGTAACAGATGGACTAACGGTTCCACCCTGAGTGGCTCCATTGTTCCAAATGTAGGATACACCACCGGTAGCAGTCAAAACAGTATTTGGACTCGCACATGTAACTGTTACATCTGCTCCGGCATTGGCTACCGGTGCTGTCTTATTTACTGTTACTTTTTTACTGGCCGTCGCAGTACAACCATTGGCTGCAACTACTGTAACAGTGTAAATTGTGGTAACATCTGGACTTACTAATCCACCCTGAACAGTACCGTTGTTCCAAATGTACGATACCCCTCCGGTTGCAGTCATACTAGTAGAAGGATTAGAACATGTGACAGTAACATCTGCTCCGGCATTGGCTACCGGTGCAACCTGATTGACTGTTACTTTCTTGCTGGCAACAGCTGTACAGCCATTGGCACCAGTGACAGTTACAGTATAAATAGTTGTGACGGTCGGACTCACCACTCCACCTTGAATGGTACCATTATTCCAAATGTAAGATACTCCTCCGGTTGCAATCATCTCAGTTGAAGGATTAGCACAAGTGACAGTCACATCTGCACCGGCACTCGCAACAGGGGCTGACTGATCCACAGTTACAACAACATCTTCAGTGAACTTGCAGCTGCTGGCTGTGGTGATGGTCACATAATAAGTGGTGGTCGTAGTAGGACTTACAGAAATGTTTGCAGTTGTCTCACCTGTGCTCCATATGTAGCTCACTCCTCCTGTAGCGGTAAGACTTGCAGTAGAATTGCTACATGTCACGGTAGCATCTGGACCGGCATCAACACCAGTTTTGTCCAGAAAAACAACAACATCATCAGATGCAGTACATCCATTCACATCGGTAACAGTAACAAAGTAGATGGTTGTCAACACCGGACTGACAGAGATAGAAGCAGTGGATTCTCCGGTACTCCAAAGATAACTGACACCACCTGTAGCGGTAAGCACTTGCGATAAATTAGCACAGTTGAAAGTGACATCAGATCCTGCATTTGCAGCTGGCAACGGAGGATTTACCAAAGTAATACTCTGTGATATCGTATTGGGAGATGAATCTGTTACAGAAACAGTGTATACACCAGCCGCAAGACCTGTAACAGAGGCAGTTGTTGCACCGTTACTCCACAAATAAGCGTAAGGGGGCAAACCGTTCTGAACGGCAACTTGCGCAGTTCCGTTTAAACTGCCGGAGCAAATAGGATCTGTCTTGGTTAACGAACTTATTTGGAAAGGAGACAATGGGAAATTCAAATTGACAATCTGATCCAAATTTATGTTTGTTACCTTGTCGTCATCTACAACTGCCGTCTTTGGCGTTGTAGTCGTACGCCACACCAGATTAGAACTCAAGGCGGCATTGGTGATGGTAAATTCAAGAACACAAACCACCAATCCGGCTGGATTTACAATTACTGAGCTGCCGTCAGCGGAACCGCTGAAGACGGTATTCACACTTGCAATACCTGTGGTTTGACTCGTACCCACAAGTGTAGTTGTACCAAATGCCGGTGATGGGAAAACTTCAGAAACCACTGTCATAGTCGATAGCGCCGCATTATTGTAGTTGAAGCGGAAATTGGTAGATCCGACACCTATTGGTTCGTTTGAACTCAATTTTATTCCAACTCTGAATTTATTTCCTATGATTTGCGGTTGAACGAACGCGATATTGATTTTCTTCTCTACCGTTACCAATACGATATCTGAGGATTTACAACCATTTGCTCCGGTAACTGTCACACTGTAAGAAGTTGTGGCAATCGGTGTAACGGTATTAGCTGCTGTCGTTACTCCATTGCTCCACAAATAGGATACACCACCTGAGGCAACAAGATACGCTGTAGGACTCGCTGCGTTTACTGTAACATCCAGACCCGCATTGGCAGAAGGTGGCGCTTTGTCAATAACAATTGCTGCAACATCTGTTGATGTACATCCATTTACACCTGTGATGGTTACAGAATATTCAGTGGTTACAGTAGGACTTAGTGTTATACTCGCCGTTGAAGCACCTGTGCTCCAAAGATAAGATACACCACCACTCGCATTTAGCGTCGCTGAAGAGACAATACAATTTATCACAGCGTCAGGGCCGGCGGTGCCCGCAGGAGGTGCAAAGTCGCCAAATACAACGACTTCATCGGTAGCTGTACAACCGTTTGCTGCAGTTACGGTAACTATATAAGTTGTGGTTTGTGTAGGACTTACGGCAATATTCGAGGTTGTCTCTCCCGTACTCCATTGGTAACTAATGCCACCTGTTGCTGCTAAAGTAGTACCTGTATTGCTACAATTAACAGTAACATCAGTACCGGCAGAGGCAAGAACGGTCTTATCTGCAACAACAACCTTCTCATCCGTTGCAGTACAGCCATTGGCTGCAGTTACTGTTACAGTAAATGTCGTTGTCTGTGAAGGGTTGATTACTTCGCCCTGGTTTGCTCCGTTGCTCCACATATAAGATAAACCGCCGGATGCAATCATCATTGTTCCCGGATTCAAACAGTTTACGGTTACATCTGCCCCGGCATCTGCAGTCGGTGCTGTTTTATCTGCAATTACCACAGCCTCATCAGTGGCTTTACAACCATTTGAATCCGTGAAGGTGAGGCCATATGTTGTCGTACTTGATGGATTAACAGTGATATTTGACGCTGTTTCACCATTGCTCCACAAGTATGTTCCGGTACCGCTTGCACTTAGCGTGGCGCTCGGACTGAAACAGTTTACCGACAAGTCAGGTCCTGCATTAACAGTAGCCTGATAACCATCTAAAATTGTAACAGGATATGTAGCTGAACATCCATCAGCACCTGTAATGGTAAATGTATAATTTCCAGCTATCAGATTATTCTGAGCAGGTGTTATAGTAAAGGGCGCTATTCCACTTGTAACAGCGAAAACAACATTTCCATCATTACCACTCAAACACGTTACGTTCTTTTGCGTAAATGTGGCACTAATATTTGCCTGCTGTATGCTTACCGGCAATGTAATGATACAACCATTGGCATCTGTGATACTGAATGTGTAATTACCAGCAGCTAGACCAGTCTGCGCCGGTGTAATCAAATATGGAGCCACCCCACCGGATGGGACAATAGAAACACTTCCATCGTTCTGTCCGTTGCAAGTTACATTGCTTTGGGTATACGTAGCTGTAAGCTCAGCAGGCTGTGTTAT
>CANHEE010000044.1 GCA_947459655.1 Lewinellaceae bacterium | reverse complement strand
GTTTCAGAAATCTACGCTGAGTTGGCAGGGCAAAAAGGGCAGAATAAGCACAGAAGTTCTGGAAAAGTGGCTGGAGGAAAATCCACCGGTACACAAAGTCTCTGAGTATTTCATTTGTGGACCGAATGATATGATGGAAACAGTTGAGCAGTTTCTTCACGCACGGCAAACCGATAAAAAGCACATCCACGCCGAACATTTCAGTGCTGTAACGACTGAAAAAACCGAAAATATGGCAGGTTCTACATTGAAAGTACAACTCAGGGGAGAGGAAATTAAACTTACGGCGGTACCCGGCAAGACCATTCTTGACATGCTGATTGCGCTGAAAAAAGATCCGCCTTACTCCTGTACTTCCGGAGCTTGCTCTACCTGTATGGCAAAAGTGACAAAAGGAACGGTGAAAATGGATGCCTGCTTTGCACTGGATGAAGATGAGATAAAAGCGGGTTACGTTCTGACCTGCCAGGCACATCCCACTTCAGCGGAGGTAGAAATAGTCTTTGAATAATACCCCAACAAAAAATCCTTACTCAGCGCTGAATAAGGATTTTTTTTTAGTGTGCCGCACTCATTGCGGCTTTCATCAAAGACTCAAATAACAGTCTGCCATCCGTATTTCCAAGGATTTCCTCGGCTGCGCGTTCCGGATGCGGCATCATTCCGAAGACGTTCCTTTTCTCATTACAAATTCCGGCAATGTTAAGACTGGTTCCGTTCGGATTGGCGGCGTTGGTAATTTTGCCCTTCTCGTCACAATATTTGAAAAGAATCTGATCGTTTTTAACCAGCTTGTTCAACGTTTTTTCATCAGCATAGTACCTTCCCTCTGCATGGGCTATGGGAATTTTTAGCGGCTGTGCAGGATTAAGGTGCTCTGTAAGTTTTGTCTTTGTGGTGACTGTACGGAGATAGGTATTTTTACAGATAAACTTCTGATTGGAATTTGCCAGTAAAACGCCCGGAAGCAACTTCGATTCACAGAGAATCTGAAATCCGTTGCAGATTCCAAAAACATAACCACCGCTGTTCGCAAAATCGATCACCGCCTGCATAATATGTGAAAACCTCGCGATGGCACCGCAACGAAGGTAATCACCATAGGAAAAGCCTCCGGGAAGGATGATGCAGTCGTTGGTTGTAAAGCCATCCAGACTGTAATCCTTGTGCCACAATTTCACCACTTCCGCATTCATCACCTCGCCGAGTACATGCATCATGTCGTCGTCGCAATTGGATCCCGGAAACAGAACAACACCAAATTTCATAAGCAATCAATTTTCCACAAAAGTAGCAACTTTAGCACTTACAGCAGTTTTTTTCAGGCCCGAAGTTGAAAAATTTACAATTTGCCCTTTAAAAATTGCGCGGTAATGCTCTCCTTTGAATGCATCAAATCCTCAGGCACACCCTCAAATACCAGATTGCCGCCGTGTTTTCCCGCCTCCGGTCCCAGGTCTATGACCCAGTCGGCACATTTGATGACGTCTATATTGTGCTCTACAACCACAACACTATGTCCTTTTTCGACCAGTGCGTTGAGGGCTTTCATCAGTTTCTGTATGTCGTGAAAATGTAGTCCGGTGGTGGGTTCATCAAATATAAACAGAATTTTTTCGGTGCTTTTCTCCTGACCCAAAAAAGAAGCCAGTTTGACCCGCTGAGCCTCGCCTCCCGATAAAGTACTGGACGACTGCCCAAGTTGCACGTAACCCAATCCAACCTCACTTAGCGGTCTTATTTTATCGATGATTTTTTTGTGATCTTTGAAAAAATCCAGCGCCTCCTCAATGGTCAGCGACAGGATTTCATAAATGTTTTTTCCGTTGTACTGCACATCCAGTACCTCCTGTCGGAACCGTTTTCCATGGCATTCTTCGCACTCCAGGTGCACATCTGCCAGAAACTGCATTTCAATGACCTGCTCACCCTCGCCCTTGCAAGATTCGCAGCGGCCTCCTTCCACATTGAAGGAAAAATGCCCGGGTTTGAAGCCCCGAATCTGCGAAAGCTGCTGATCGCTCATCAGATCGCGGATGAGGTCAAACGCCTTTACGTAGGTGATGGGATTGGAGCGGCTGGATTTACCGATCGGACTCTGGTTCACCATTTCCACCTGCGAAATATACTTCAGATCACCTTCAAGCCCATCAAAACTGCCTGTTCCGCCGGCCTGTGGTTCGCCAAGAGCCTCCTTGAGGGCAGGGTAAAGTATACCTTTTACCAAACTGGTTTTGCCCGAACCGCTGACACCGCTCACGACCGTAAGGGCCTGAAGCGGGATTTTCACATCTATATTTTTCAAATTGTGCATCCTTGCCCCTTTCACCAGAATATGGTTACCACTTTTCCTCCTTAATGAAGGAACGGCAATTGACATTTTACCGCTCATGTACTTTGTCGTGAGGCTTTCTGAGGCATCATGGTAAATGTCCTCGTAGGGACCTGCAAAAATCAACTGTCCGCCGTGCACACCTGCCTCCGGTCCGATATCAATCAGATAATCGGCATTTTTGATGACCTCTTCTTCATGTTCCACCACGATAACGGTGTTGCCAAGGTCTCTGAGTTGTTGTAGTACTTTCACCAGTCTGCCTGTATCCCTCGGATGCAAACCCACGCTGGGTTCGTCCAGAATATACATGGATGCGGTGAGGTTGCTGCCCAGCGTTCTGGTGAGGTTGATGCGCTGTGTTTCTCCACCACTCAATGTGGAAGAAACGCGATCGAGGGTGAGGTATCCCAAACCCAGGTCACATAGGTTTCGCAGTCTGCTGTTGATTTCCAACAGTATTCTTCTGGCCACCTGCCGGTCGTAATCACTCAGTCGGATTTCGCTGAAAAATGCCATCATTTCGTCCATTGGCCTCAGGATTAGCTCCGGCAGCGATACACCCTCTATTTTTACATAGGAAGCTTCCTTTCTAAGGCGGCCACCACTGCACTCGACGCATGTGGTTTTGCCGCGATAGCGGGCCAGCATGATCCTATTCTGAATTTTGTACGTCTGCGACTCCAAATTTTTGAAAAACTGGTCGATGCCTTCAAAATACCTGTTTCCTTTCCAGAGCAATCTTTTCTCCTCAGCACTGAGGTCTTTATACGGACGATGCAATGGAAATTCGAAATGGTGGGCACTTCGCAAGAGCTTTTGCTGGTAATCGTACCCCTTTTCACCCCTCCACGGCGCAATACAACCATCGAATACAGACTTGTACGGATCGGGAATGACCTTTTCCTCGTCAATGCCGATGACTTTCCCGTAGCCTTCACATACCGGACAGGCACCATAAGGGTTGTTGTAGTTGAATAACTGCTGTGAAGGCTCCAGAAATTCGATGCCATCGAGTTCAAATCGGTTGTTAAAAAGCACCGCTCCAGCCGGACTGAGGTCCTCGCTGACAATGGCCTCTCCATCGCTCTCCTGAAAAGCAGTCTGCACCGAATCGGCCATCCTACGTTTGTTGTCTTCATCATCAGCCTTCACGGCAAAACGATCGACAAGAATCCACAGATTTTTTTCCCGAAAGGTATGTGCGGGTTGGGCAAGATCCATCAGCTGCCCATTCAGCACATCTTCAATCTGCATGAGCTGTCCATCGAGAGCGACCCGGGTATAACCTTTTTTCAGTAATACATTCAACTCCTGTCCGAGCGTGCGGTCTTTCCAACGCGCATTCATGGGTGTAAACAAGTGCAGACGAATGCCTTCCTTCATCGAAAGCATGAAATCTACCACATCCCGTACCTCGTGTTTTTTCACCACTTCTCCAGAGACCGGTGAGATCGTTGTGCCGATACGGGCGTACAGCAGCCGCAGGTAATCATAAATTTCTGTCATCGAACCAACTGTAGAACGCTGGTTTCCGGTAGTGACTTTTTGTTCGATGGCAATAGCAGGACAAATTCCTTTGATGTAGTCCATCTCCGGTTTTTTCATTCTGCCCAGAAACTGGCGGGCATAGCTCGAAAGACTTTCCACATAACAGCGTTGGCCTTCCGCAAACAGAGTGTCCATCGTAAGGGATGATTTCCCCGAACCCGACACCCCGGTGACGACCACAAGCTTGTTTTTGGGAATGTGTACATCAATATTCCTCAGGTTATTGCTTCTGGCCCCCTTGATGAATATTTCCTGTATGGGCGGGTTCACTTTTTTGTGAGTAGCCTCCTTCCCTTTTTTGCGATTGGTATCTGATTTCATTGAAAAACAAATGTAGCAACATCTGCCATGACTATTTTAGAATGTCTCTAAAAAATCCCGCTTGACAGAATCTCAAACAACACAAAGCGATACAGGTTGCCAGAAACAGGGAATAAATGCCTGCAAAAGAGGATTTCCGCAGCACCACTACAAAAAATGGCTCACCATATGGTAATGATGCCAAATTTCGCATCATTTAGCCTTTCAATTACGTTAATCTTTAGCTTTGTCAACCTATCTTTGCGCACAGGTCCGGCTTCGTGCCGACTTGCGGCGAAAATACCTTTTCGTTGATTCATCAGTAGAAATTTAAACAAAAAATACAAGCAGTACAGCGATATGGCTATCTCACAGGACGATCTTTTTAAAAAACTCGTAGCGCACTCAAAAGAATACGGTTTTATTTTTCCTTCATCTGAAATATACGAAAACGGACTTGCTGCCGTCTACGACTATGGTCCATATGGTGTCGAGCTGAAAAACAACATCAAGGAATACTGGTGGAGGGCGATGACACAGATGCACGAAAACATTGTGGGCATTGACTCGGCTATTTTCATGCATCCAACAACATGGAAGGCCTCCGGTCACGTGGATGCGTTCAATGATCCCTTGGTCGACAACAAAGACAGCAAGAAACGCTACCGTGCAGATGTACTGATTGAAGATGCGCTGTCAAAAATCGAAGATAAAATCAGAAAAGAGGTGGAAAAAGCAGCAAAACGCTTCGAAAACTTCGACGAAGCCATGTTTAGGACCACCAATACCCGCGTGGTGGAATACCAGCAAAAGATTGATGCCTACGAGACCCGTCTGGGCAACGCGATGAAAAGCAATGACATGGCCGATTTGAAAGCCATCATCGAAGAACTGGAATGTACCTGTGAAGTGAGTGGCTCGCGCAACTGGACCGATGTGCGTCAGTTCAACCTAATGTTCAACACGCAACTGGGAAATGTCGCCGGAGAAGAGGGAAAACTATACCTCCGTCCGGAAACGGCTCAGGGTATTTTTGTAAACTTCCTGAATGTTCAGAAATCAACCAGACAAAAAATTCCTTTCGGAATCGCACAAATCGGTAAGGCTTTCAGAAATGAAATCGTCGCCCGACAGTTTATTTTCCGTATGCGCGAATTTGAACAGATGGAAATGCAGTTCTTCGTCCGCCCCGGCACACAGGTGGAGTGGTACAATTACTGGAAAGAGGCACGCCTAAAATGGCACAAAATGGTCAATCCGCAGGAAAAACTGCGCTACAAAGACCACGACAATCTCGCACACTATGCAGATGCAGCCGTGGATATTCAATTTGAATTTCCGTTCGGATTCAAGGAACTGGAGGGAATCCATTCCCGCACCGATTTTGACCTAAATAGCCACCAGAAATACTCCGGCAAAAAACTTCAGTATTTTGATCCGGAACTCAATGAAAGCTATGTGCCTTATGTCGTAGAAACCTCAGTGGGCTGCGACCGAATGTTCCTTGCCACCCTGAGCAATGCCTTCCAGGAAGAAGCTGTACCCGATGCCAACGGCGAAGAGGCCAGCAGAACCGTCCTTAAGCTCCATCCTGCACTGGCGCCGGTGAAATGTGCTATCCTTCCACTGCTTAAAAACAAGGAAGAACTGACAGCAAAAGCAACGGAAGTTTTTAATCAGCTGAAAATTCACGTCAAATGCCAGTATGATGAGAAAGATGCCATCGGTCGCCGCTACCGCAGACAGGATGCCATCGGTACACCGTATTGCGTTGCGATAGATTTTGAAACGCTCGAAAACGATACGGTAACCATCAGAGACAGGGATACCATGCTGCAGGAGCGGGTAAAAATTGCAGATTTGCCTGGAATCATCCTCGCCAAAACAAATATGGCCCAACTACTCTCCTGAAGCCACTCTAATAACGATGAAAAAAGTACTGCTATACACGGTTTTCCTCTTATTTGGTGGTGAAATTTCATCGGCACAAAACAATACTCACGCTACCAAAGCCATTTCGGCTTTGGCAAACGACAGCGAATTAGCCCATGCCGGCATCAGCATTTGCATCATAGATGCCGGCACGGGTAAGGTCATCGCAAGCCTAAATCCTGATCTCAGTCTGATTCCGGCCTCGTCCATGAAAGTCGTTACGACCGGTGCGGCACTGGGGATTCTCGGCCCCGACTATGTTTTCCGAACGGAGTTGCAGTACGATGGGCATATAGACAGAGAAGATGCAAGTCTGCACGGCAATCTATATATCAAAGGGTACGGAGACCCAACACTGGGTTCCGACCATCTACCCGGCGTTCTCCAAATGAACGAGGTTATGGATTCGTTTGCAAGAGTAGTGCGCAGACAAAAAATCGCCTACATAAGGGGGCGTGTAGTCGGTGACGGCAGCTACTTCAGTACGGACCAGGCCATCGGAGCCAACTGGCAGTGGGATGATATCGGCAACTCGTATGGTGCCGGCGCACACGGACTAAACATCAATGAAAATCAATATAACCTGAGTATCAGGCAAAATGCCGTCATTGGCTCAGTCCCAGAAATCTCAGCCGTTGAACCCCAACTACCGGATACGGAAATCATCAACAAACTGAGTACCGGATACCCGGATACCGAACCCGAGACGGGTATCTACGCTGCACCTTACGGCGATGAAATAGTCGTCAGTGGCAAGATTCCCTCCGGCACAGGATACATCAAAATCAAAGGCTCCATTCCTGATCCGCCCTTCATTGCTGCACACTACCTGCAAGAAGCACTGAAGAGCAAATATGGAATTGCCTGTAGAAAAAAGCCAATGAATTTTAGTGACCTGAAACCGGGTCTCAGCAGCGGACGAACGACTTTTTTTACTTATTACTCTCCCAACCTTCTGAGCATTGTTGGCGAAGCCAACAAGGAAAGCAACAACATGTTTGTAGAGGCACTGCTTCGCGCTATGGCGAAGTTCAACGATTTGGAAGGCAACCCCTCCAAAGGTTGCGACATCGTTAAAAAATACTGGAAGGAAAAGGGCATTGACATGAATGGTTTTTTCATGGAAGACGGTAGCGGCCTTTCCTCAAGGAGTGCAGTGAGCAGCCGACAGCTGGCATCCATACTGCAGCATCTGAATAGCGACAAGACCATCGGATCGGCTTTCTACAACACGCTACCCAAAGCCGGCGAATCAGGTACACTGAAATCAATGTTTAAGAATACTGCTGCTATGGGAAAACTCTGCGCAAAGAGCGGTAGCATGACGCGGGTGCGTTCCTACTCGGGTTACATCGACCGTCCCAATGGAGCACGCTGGTGTTTCAGCGTTATTGTCAACAACTACACCTGTAGTTCAAATGACATGAAGTCAAAGCTCGAGAAATTCATGAGCCGTCTCTGTGAATAACATTCAATACCATTAAATCAGGGCTGCAGAGGATGGGTATTAGGGCTTAACCTTGATATTGACCACTTTTTCTGTTTTGTTGTCATCATGATCGTAGAAAGTCGCGACAATCCTAAGGTTGGTGGTTACAGTAAACAGTGGTGTGAAAGTGTAGTCTATGTTAAAACTGCGTAGATTGTGTACGTCGGGCTCCCATCTGAATAGTTCCTTACTGTCAGACTTCAAAACCGTGATAGTGCCTTCGTGCAAACCGGCATCATCTGTTGCAGTTCCCCTGATGGCTATTGCCGAGCCGCTGGTGAAATCCTGTCCATCTTCAGGTACCGTGATGATGACTACGGGCGCAAGATTACCCTCATGCTTCTTTGTGCATGCTACAATGGCAAACATCAGAACAATGAACAGCGTTTTTTTCATATTAATGGAAGTAAAAAGATGTTTTTCAAGCGCTTTTTTGACACGAGGGGCATTCCGTACTACTGACTGCTTTCCTTTCTCTTTTTAATCTCGTCGCGTATTTTAGCAGCAAGCTCGTATTTTTCGTCCTGAAGCGCCTCTTCCAGTTTCTGGTTCAGCTCATCTTCAGAAAATGTACCGAATCCGGCGGCTGTCTTTTCTATTGATTGCTTCTCGCGGCGGCGACGTGTTTTTGGCTCTTTCTCTTCGTCCTCAATCTCTACTCCGGCAGCCTCGAGTATGAACTCATAGGTATAAATCGGGCAGGAAAATCTTACCGCCATGGCAAGCGCATCTGAAGTACGGGAATCAATTTCATGCTCAACACCATTCAACACACAGACCAGTTTGGCAAAAAAGATGCCATCCAGCAAATTGCTGATGACAATCTCTTTCAAGTCTATTTCAAATGTATCCAGTGCATTTTTGAAAAGATCGTGGGTGAGGGGCCTATTCGGATTCATACGCTCCATGGCCACCGCAATTGCCTGTGCCTCAAAACCTCCTATAACAATCGGGAGCTTCCGTACACCATTTCTTTCCTGCAAAATCACCGCATAATTATGAGATTGCGAAAGGGTATGAGACAATGCGATGATTTCTAGTTCTATTCTTTTCATGTCAAAAATGCCTACAACAAAGGTAACTCAAAAAGTCGATATGTGAAAAATTACTGTCCTTTAGTTTAACCGCAGTGTCAGGTCTGTGGCTTGCATTTATGTAAGACAACATTCAAAACCTAAAAGCCCCTGCGATAGTTCCGGATATTTCAAAAAAACTATATATCAATTTTTCCTTCAAAAACCTGTTCTGCAGGACCGGTCAGCCAGATGTTTCTGAAACCAATGTAACCATCTGATTCCAACCTGACCGAGAGTTCACCTCCCTTGGTCTGCACTGCAATCTCCTGCCCCTCCGTTTTGCCTTCTTTGAGCCAATACGAAATAGCAGCAGCGGTGACGCCAGTTCCACAAGACAAGGTTTCATCCTCTACGCCGCGTTCATAGGTAGCAACCTCAATGCCCTCTGCGGTCTTTTGCACAAAGTTTACATTGATGCCCTCTGCTGAGAAGCGCGCACTCTCTCGTATTTTCTTACCCTCTCCATAAACATCAAACGCTTCCAGTTCAGGTACAAAAGTCACGTAATGCGGCGAACCCGTATTCATAACGTAAAAATCGGGGCTGATTTCCACCTGCCGAACATCGCTCATTTGCAATTCCACCTTTTTATCCGCTGCATTTATCCTGGCCAGATGTTCACCATCAATGGCGAGAAATCTTGCATGGTCGCAGATAATGCCGAGGTATCGGGCGAAGGCAGTAATACAACGGCCTCCATTTCCACACATGGTGCTTTCTCTGCCATCTGCATTGAAATAAATCATCTCGAAGTCATATCCCGCCTTGTTTTGCAGGAGCATCAGTCCATCGGCACCAACACCAAAACGCCTGTCGCAGATTCCAGCTATGCGCTTGTGGTCTTCACGGCTCAGGTATTGCGTTACGCGCTGGTCGATCAGGACAAAATCATTGCCCGTGCCCTGGTATTTGAAAAAGGGGATAATCATAATGATCGCCTTAAATTTATTCAGGCCGCATTTGCGGGAAAAACAAAACCTCCTGGATGGATGCCTGATTGGTCATCAGCATGGTCAGACGGTCGATGCCAATGCCGATACCCGACATGGGCGGCATACCATATTCCATTGCCCTCAAAAAGTCGTGGTCTATAAACATCGCCTCATCGTCACCCCTGTCCATCAGTTTTACTTGCTCTTCAAAGCGCTCACGCTGGTCAATCGGATCGTTCAACTCAGTATAGGCATTGGCCACTTCTTTTCCGTTAATCATCAACTCAAATCGCTCAACCAGCCCCGGCTTGCTGCGATGCTTTTTCGTCAGGGGCGACATTTCCACAGGATAATCCATGATGAAAGTCGGCTGCGTGTACTTCTTTTCACATTTTTCGCTGAAAAGCTCATCAATCAGCTTTCCTTTACCCATTGAGCCATCCACTTCAATGTGAAGTTGCTTACAGGTAGCTCTGAGCGCATCCTCATCCATCCCGCTCACATCGATTCCGGTTGCCTCTTTGATAGCGTCCAGTATGCCAATGCGCTTAAAAGGTGCCTTGAAACTGACGATGTTATCGCCAACCTGGACCTCGGTGGTGCCGTGGAGTTCGATGGCTACTTTTTCGAGCAGACGCTCGGTAAAATCCATCATCCAGTAATAATCCCTGTAGGCCACATAAAATTCGAGAACCGTAAATTCCGGATTATGCGTCCTGTCCATACCCTCGTTTCTGAAATTGCGGGAAAATTCGTACACAAAGTCAAATCCACCCACGACCAGCCGCTTCAAATACAATTCATTGGCAATCCGAAGGTAAAATGGAACATCGAGGGCATTGTGGTGGGTCTTGAAGGGTCTGGCAGCAGCGCCACCCGGAATATTCTGCAAAACAGGAGTGTCCACCTCCAACGCACCGTTGTCGTTTAGAAAATCGCGGATGGTTTTGACCAGTTTGCTGCGTTTCACAAAAATGTCCCGCACACCGCTGTTTACCGTCAGGTCTACGTAGCGCTGCCGGTAACGCAGCTCGGGATCACTGAACGCATCATAAACCTGTCCGTCAGCATCTGTTTTTACAATGGGCAAGGGCCTTAGGGCTTTTGCAAGGACTTTGAACGTTTTGACATGCACCGTTACTTCTCCGGTCTTGGTTTTAAAAGCATAACCGGTTACACCAATATAGTCACCGATGTCCAACAATTTTTTGATGACTACATCGAAAAAAGTGGCATCCTCGCCATCAACAAAATCATCTCGGCGCAGGTACAACTGGATGCGGCCTTCGCTGTCCTGTATGTTTAAAAACATGGCCTTTCCTGCCTCACGGCTGGCCATGAGCCTACCGGCGATGCTCAGATCCTGATAATTTAGTCTGTTTTTGGTGCCATCGTCAAGGATTTCCTCCTGATAGCCTTCCTTAATTTCTGTTGATGTATGGGAAATCACGAATTCCTCAGCCGGATAGGGGTCGATGCCCAACTCTCTCATTCTGGCCATTGACTCGCGTCTCACTATTTCCTGTTCACTTAATTGCATCATGTATGTTTAAAAGATTTTTTCGTAGGTTTTAAATTTTTCACTGCGCTACACTACTCCTGTAAGACTCCGGAAGATCCATGAGCAACTTTTCAAGTCTTTTTTCATCGGTAATGATTGACTGCAGCAAAGTGGCAAGGGCGGTCATATCTGCCTTCCGATCACAGGTTGCGATAAAAGTATCACCCCAATAATCAAGATCAAATTTATCAAGTGAACCAGGCAACTCCGTTTCCAGTATGTAGGTAACCAACCCGTCCCAGCCTTCCCCATCGGGGATGTTGGAATGTTTTCGGAACAATTCCTCCGCTTTTTCCAGTCCCGGGTGGCCGTTCCTGATTTCAATATTGAAACCTGTCTCGTCTTCATATTGCATTTGGTACACCAGCATTGGAGGGAAATCGTATTGCTTTGCCATTGTCAGTACATTTTTGTGCAGAATGTGGCTTACACCATGAGTTCAGGTTTAACCCACTCGTCGTACTGTGCCTCCGTCATGAATTTGAATGTCGTTGCACCGCTTGGGAATTTATCTTCCTTCAATTCAAGCGTGGTGGCAGCCTCCTTCAAAGTCAGATTGTTTTTGTGTGCGTATTGGGCCACTGCTGCAGCATTGTAGTAGCCGATTTTCGGATTCAAAATCGTCACCAGCATCAGCGAGTTATTGACATGCTTTTTGATGTTTTCCGTCAATGGCTCGATACCTATGGCACATTTGTCATTGAAAGAAACACAAACCTCTCCAATCAGCCTCGCCGAATGCAGGAAGTTGTAAATCATCACCGGTTTGAAGACATTTAGTTCAAAGTGTCCGTTGGCTCCACCGAAGTTGATGGCTACATCATTGCCCATTACCTGAGCAGCTACCATCGTCATGGCCTCGCATTGTGTCGGATTAACTTTTCCCGGCATAATGGATGATCCCGGCTCATTGTCGGGAATAAATATTTCACCAATACCACTGCGCGGACCGGAAGAAAGCATCCTGATGTCGTTGCCAATTTTCATCATGCTCACTGCCACTGTTTTCAGGGCTCCGTGCGCCTCTACGATGGCATCGTGCGCAGCTAGGGCCTCGAATTTGTTGGCCGCGGTAACAAAAGGAAGTCCTGTCAACCGGGCAATATGTCCGGCAACATTTTCGGAGTATCCCTTCGGGGTATTGATACCTGTCCCAACAGCCGTGCCGCCAAGAGCGAGTTCGGATAGGTGGGCAAGACTATTCTGAATGGCTTTCATGCCAAAATCAAGCTGGGCAACGTAACCGGAAAATTCCTGACCAAGGGTAAGCGGTGTAGCATCCATGAAGTGTGTACGACCGATTTTCACGATATCCTTAAATGCAACAGCTTTCTGGTGTAGGGTATCTCTTAACTTTTTGATGCCCGGCAAGGTGGTTTCCATGAGCATTTTGTACGCAGCTATGTGCATCGCCGTGGGGAAAGTATCGTTTGACGACTGCGACTTATTAACATCATCGTTCGGGTTGATGATTTTCTTTTCATCTGCCAATGTACCACCGCTAAGTACATGCGCCCTGTAGGCGATGACCTCATTGCAATTCATGTTGGACTGCGTACCGGAGCCTGTCTGCCATACGACCAGCGGAAACTGACTGTCGAGTTTGCCCTCTAGGATCTCATCACAAACTATAGATATCAGGTCACATTTCTCTTTGCTGAGAATACCCGCTTCGAAGTTGGTAATGGCAGCTGCCTTTTTGAGGTAGGCAAATGCGCTGATGATCTCTTTGGGCATTCTATTGATGTCCTGTGCGATTTTGAAATTTTCGATAGATCTTTGTGTCTGGGCACCCCAGTACACATCGGCAGGGACCTTTACTTCGCCCATGGTGTCCCGTTCTACTCTATAATTCATTGTGTTTGAAAATTAATGGTTATCAATATTGCAAAGTGCAGTTGTTATTTTTTTAGGTGTCCAATAAAATCCAGGATTTCTTCCTTTCCGCCACGTTTTTCAGCGGAACTGAGAAAAATATTGGGCATATCATCATACATCTTCATCAGTTCGCGCTTGAACAAGGCTACATTTTTAGCGACTTCACCCGGTTTTACCCTGTCGGTTTTGGTAAAAACAATTGAAAAGGGAATTCTGTTTTCGCCCAGGAAAGTGATAAAATTCAAATCAATTTTCTGCGGAGGGATATTGGAGTCGATAAGGACAAGCGCCGTTACCAGCTGCGGCCGCTTTGTAAGGTAATCCACCAGCATTTTGCTGAACACCGCCCGCTGCGTCTTGGAGGCCCTTGCATAACCATATCCGGGCAAGTCGACAAGATGCCAGTCATCGTTGATGGTGAAAAAGTTGATGCACTGGGTCTTTCCCGGACGCTGGGAGGTTTTGGCCAACCCTTTGCTGTTGCAGAGCATGTTGATTAAGGAGGACTTGCCCACATTGGAGCGGCCGATAAAGGCTATTTCAATTTTCTGCTCGCCGGGGCAATCTCCGACCTTTCCGTACGATCCCTGGTATTCGGCTGTTTTTATTTCCATCAGGCTGCAAATATCGGCATTATTAAAGGTATCTAAAAACATTTTTTCAATGTGTTGGGTTTTAATTCAGATAAAATGTTAAAAACAGCGTTAAATTTGCGCCCTGATGTGGGTAAATTACACCTTCTTCCTTTGCCCCTCGTTATAAATCCAAAAAAGCAGTTAATCTATGAAACAGGTCCTTTTTGCGTTTACCCTTGTTTTACTTACTTCAACAGTACAGGCTCAACATTTCAAATGGGGTGCAAAAGTCGGTATTGGAACCAGCAGCCTCAGAAGCGAATCCATCGAGTCCCCTTCTGCATTGCGCCTTAGCATTCAAGAAGCAAAAATTGGCTATTATGCAGGACTTTTCGGCTCATTCAACAGGGGTTCTTTCTTGTTACAGCCTGAACTATTGTTCAATTCCAATAGGGTAGATTACTCCTTTAGGGATTTTAAAAAACCTACCATCATAGACACGATCAGGACTGAAAGATACAGTCAGCTTGATGTCCCTGTTTTGCTGGGTGCGAAAGTCGGACCATTGTTGCTAAAAGCCGGTCCGGTTGCGCATATTCACCTGAACAGTTCATCCGGTCTCACCTCCATCAGCGGCCTTACTGAAAAATGGCGCAGTGCCATGTGGGGTTACCAAATCGGTATCGGACTTGGATTCAGCAGCCGTATGCATCTGGACATCAGGTACGAAGGCAATTTTGACAAGTGGGGAACCCACATCAAACTGGGTGGGCAGGATTTCAACTTTTCACAGAAACCATCCCGCTGGCTTGTAAACATCGGATATGCGTTTTAACCTGACTCGGGCAAGAAGTTTTATCCCCTAAATTTACCAAATGAAAAGTCTGCTGAAACCCGTTAATGCCTCCATTGCCATAGCACTATTGCTATCGGCGGCGCTCATCGGAAAATACTACTACTCCAGTCCTAAATTTATCGCCGGAGACAGGGCACTCGAATTTTCCGCTACATTAATGGATGGGTCATCTTTCAATCTGTCAGATCTAAGAGGCAAATACGTTATCGTGGATTTCTGGGGAAGCTGGTGCGGCCCTTGCCGGGTAGCCAATAATGACCTTGTGCGGATTTACCGAAAATTCAATACAGCAAAATTCAACGATGCCGACGGACTGGAAATCGTGAGTATAGGAGTGGAAAAAGACCGGGATAGCTGGCAAAGGGCCATCCTACAGGACGAGTTGAGCTGGAAATACCACATATCCACAGTGCAGAATTTTGACAGTCCAATCGCCAAATTGTATGGCGTACACGAGATACCGACCTCTTACCTGCTGAACGAACAGGGCGTAATAATGGGTGTAAACTACGATTACGAAAACCTGAACAGAATACTTAGTGCCAGATTGAAGAACTAAAACTTCCCTGAAATCAGCGATTTCATCTAAAAAATACCATCGGCGCACAAATTTGTTGTAATTTTGAACACCTCTGTACACCTTGAGTTCAGATTTGCTTGCCCATGCGCTACAGTGAAATTCTTATCCAGTCCTTTCAGTCTGTCAGAACAAACCTACTAAGGTCTGTCCTCACTCTGATGATCATCGCCTTTGGAATCATGGCGCTGGTAGGAATTTTGACTGCAATCGACAGTATTGTCTACTCTCTAAGCGACAACCTCTCCAGTCTGGGAGCCAACTCTTACTCCATCTACCCCAAAGGTGGGTCGGTACGTGGAAGCAGGCATGGAGCCGTACAGAAAAAAGGCGAGCCCATATCCTTCGAAGAGGCCATGAGCTTCAAGGAAAAATTTACCGGCAATGCCAGAGTGACGGTCAGCTGTGAGGGTACTGCAGGGGCAACGGCCAAATACGAAAGCGAAAAAACCAATCCCAATGTTCGTGTCAAGGGAATTGACAACAATTTTCTGGCCGTGCAATCCTACGAAATAGAAACCGGAAGGGATTTTTCACCCACGGAACTGGAGGCAGGCAGCAACAAAGCCATTATTGGCAAGGACATCGTAAAAGCACTCTTCAGAGACCGCGTAGAGCTGGCCATAGGAAAGGAAATCAGCATAAATGCAGTACCTTACAAGGTCGTCGGGGTACTGAAATCCAAGGGATCAAGCCTCAACCAAAGTGGTGACAGGATTATTTTGACGCCACTGCAAAATGTCAAGAGAATCTATGCCGGCGACAAGCAAAATTTTGAAATCACGGTAGGCGTATACAGTACCGCCGGCATTGACGAATCTGTGAGCGAGGCCACGGGTCTGTTCAGGATGATCCGCAAAATACCCCTCAACAGAGACGACGATTTCGAAATTTACAAGAGCGATAGCCTTATCTCACTGATCAAAGACAACACCCAGAAACTCAGATTGGGGACCATCGTTATCGGGCTGATGACGCTCCTGGGTGCGGCCATCGGACTAATGAACATCATGCTCGTATCTGTCACAGAGCGAACCAGGGAAATCGGTATCGCCAAGGCACTCGGAGCCACCAGAAAAACCATACTTACACAATTCCTTACAGAAGCGGTACTAATCTGCCAGATAGGCGGTTTTCTAGGTATTATCCTAGGTGTCGGAATAGGATATGCCGTTGCACTTTTTATGAAAGGACAATTCCACATTCCATGGCTATGGATTTTCCTAGGAATTGCCACCTGCTTTGTAGTTGGTGTCATTTCAGGCTGGTATCCCGCGATGAAAGCATCCCGACTGGACCCCATTGAATCCCTCCGATACGAGTAATTTTGACCCATCATTACCCCCTCAGAGCATTCTGTAGTGTCAATGTTTCAACTTGCTTTCAATTTTAACTTGTGCAGTTGTTAAAAGCTGAAAATTAATTGACCATATTACAAAAAAGTATTATATTTACGTCACTTTACAATTGGCTGATGAAGAGCCATACAAAGTCGTCCCAAATCATGAACAATACGTCACCAAGGCTAGTATCGCAGTTGCGCTACGGTTTGCTCCTCCTCCTTTTTTCAGGCATGCAGTATGCCGGAGCACAAAACAGTACTGCACCCCACTTTTTTATCAATTTTATAGAAGCCAATCCTACTGAGCACCAGATTGTTTTCAAAACAGTAACCGTCGCAGAAGGAACTTTTGACTTTGTTGTATTTCAGACAGGCAATGAAATGTTCCGTTTCAGAAACATCGATGCCCGGCAGGAGACCCCATACTCATTCATTCTTGTAAACGATAAAAACAAGGCATTGGAGGGTCTAAAACTGCGAAATACGCTGACCAATTACAGTAACTTTGGCTTTGAAATCAGCGCAGCATTTGAAAACAAAGATGTGCCCTACATTGGCATCCTGGAGTGCACAACCAAGGATGGGGCAACTTCTAGACTTCAAATAGCCAGGATGGTTCTTGAAGAAGAGAGTATCGGTTCTTCAACAGGTATCAAGTGATTTTCTGAGCACCTTCATTTTTCATAACCTTCAGCCGATTTTTCTGTGAACTGAAGGACACAAGCTTTCTTTATCGGCATTCCGCACAATGCTTTCAAAGAGGGCTTTTTTTATGCTTTTTCACCCGATGATGGTTTTAATCAAAACTAATCAATAATTTTGCTGCACTGCAAAAAGAAAGGACTACGATGACCCAGCTGATAGATTTTATCCTACACATAGACAAGCACCTCATAGACCTTATTGCCGGTTATGGCATTTGGATTTATGCCATTCTGTTTCTGATTATTTTTGCTGAAACGGGTTTTGTGGTGACCCCTTTTCTGCCGGGTGATTCGCTGCTTTTTGCTGCGGGAGGAATAGCCGCGGTGGGCAACCTGAGTCTGCCCAACCTCATGATGTCGCTTTCCATAGCCGCAATACTGGGCAATGTCGTCAATTACGCCATCGGTTATTTTCTGGGGCACCAGATTCTCGCAAAAGGTCTGATTAAGAAAAGCTACCTGGAGCAAACGGAAGAATATTTCAAAAAACATGGTGCCCAAACCATCATTTTTTCGCGCTTTGCACCCATCCTTCGTACGATTGCGCCATTCATAGCCGGCGTAGGTAAAATGGACTACAGACAATTTATGCTGTACAATATTGCCGGTGCACTCTGCTGGGTGGTGCTTTGCCTCTGTGCGGGCTATTTCCTTTGCAATATCCCCGTAGTGAAAAACAACTTTTCGCTGATTACTCTTGGAATCATTGCCGTTTCTTTGATTCCGGCCATGCTTACTTTCCTGAAGGCAAAAAAACAGCAGCCATAATGCGACAGTTCGGCTTAATCGGCTATCCACTCTCACACTCCTTTTCGAAAAATTTTTTTTCCGAAAAATTTGAGAGAGAGCGTATCAGCGATGCCCGTTACGATGTTTTTCCCCTCGAAAAAATAGAAGAATTTCCCTATCTGTTGAGAGCAGTAGACAATCTCGCCGGCCTGAATGTCACCGCTCCGCATAAGGAAAGCATTATTCCTTACCTCGATCAGGTGGATTCCCTGGCCAAAGCCGTAGGTGCTGTCAATACCATCAGGTTTGAAAATGGTCGGTGTATTGGTTACAATACCGATTTGTTTGGTTTTGAACAATCACTGATGTCCTGGTTCAGGAGAATGTATCAGGCTAAAATATTTACCCGACCGGTTCAGGAAGCCCTTCTGCTGGGGACTGGCGGAGCCGCGAAGGCCATTGAGTATGTATGCCGCGAAAAAATGTTCATGAATACCCGATTTGTATCCAGAAATCCGAAATCAGAAAGGGAAATCAGCTACGACCAATGTGAGGAATTCATGCAGAGCTGCACCGGACCCGCATTGATCGTCAATTGCACACCACTGGGCACTTTTCACGAAAACGCCGCCACGCCACCGCTGAATTACGATTTGCTGAACCCACAGTTTTACCTCTATGATTTGGTATATAATCCAGAGCTAACCACCTTTATGCAAAAAGGTCTGGACAAAAACTGCTATGTCAAAAACGGACTTGAAATGCTTCATCTGCAGGCAGAAAGAAGTTGGGAAATCTGGAACAGCTGATATGGAAAGCCTTAGCGACTTTTTTCTGAAAGAAAATGTGGTCCTCACCCTCGGCGATTATCGGATGAGCTGGATTGAATTGCTGGCTACCCTGTTCAATCTGATCGCAGTCTGGCTATCGGCCAGGGAAAAAGTCAGCAACTGGTGGATTGGTCTGATCGGAATTTCCCTTTTCATGAGTCTCTCCTACCAGGTCAGACTCTACGCAGATGTGTTTCTGCAATTGTTTTTCTTCGTTTCAAACTGTATTGGTTGGTACAGATGGACACATCCGGTACAACAGGGCAACAACGGGAAATTGAACCTAATTGTATCGGAACTCTCGCAGACCATGAGGGTGCTGATGCTGATCTCTGTGCTTACAGGTACTTTGCTGCTTGGACTATTCTTTGTAAAGGTGCATTTGTTTCTGCCGGATTATTTTCCTCAGCCGGCAGCATTTCCTTTTGCCGATAGCCTGATCATGGCCGGCAGTATTCTTGCTCAACTGCTGCTCATCAACAAAAAAATTGAGTCTTGGCTACTCTGGATTCTGGTCAATTGCACGGCTATTTTCGTCTACGCACAGCGGGAAATTTACCTTACCTCCCTTCTGTATGCCATGTTTTTAATCATCTCAGTCAAGGGCCTGCGCGAATGGCAGTTGAGTATCAAAAAGAACCGCTAAAAACAGACTTCACTGAAATCCACTATTTACCATGGTAAGTGTCTCTGAGCGACTTCAGTGCAAAACCATCTTCCAGTCGCCCCTTTTTGGGGGTAAAAGTGATTTTTCTGCTTTCTCCCGGTAACAAATCAAAATAGTTGTCGCTGAAATGACCCAGTGCATCCGTCTGTAAAAACACATTTTTGGCAAGCTTTGCGCTACTGACGGTTATGGTGTAGTTATCACCATTTTTTTCAATGACATGGGAAAGTTGAGCCGAAGGTAGGTTGAGCATTTTGGGAGCAACAAAATAAAAAATCCTTTTGCAAACGGTATTGCCTCCAACATTTAGACTGACTTGCGCAAAGACCTCATTTTCCCGGCGTCCTTTAAGCATGGGAACGATGGCTTTCGTCAACAGCGTCTGGCTAACATTTCCCTTCAGAACAGGAAACTCTTCATGATAATCTGAAATGATATTTCCGGCAAAATCTGAAATCTGAACATTCAGTTCTGCTCCGCCAAGGTCTTCCGGCTGGTCCCTGACCAGCGTTACACTAAGCTGTCCGTTTGTGGAGCGCGGTACAAGGATGGTTGTTGAAAAGGATTCTCTCGCAAAATAATGCAGTGCTTTCCAGCGACCCATTCCGTCTATACCCGACCAAGAAGCGACCGGCCACACATCGTTCAATTGCCAGTAAAGTGAACCCATGCAGTATGGCATCGACGTACGATGGGCCTCAATGCCTTTTCGCATACCTTCTGCCTGAACGAGTTGACTTACATAGGTAAAATCCTCAAAGGATGCCGGCACACGGTAATCCCGACCCATGTATTTCCGAATAAGCGTATTTCCACGGGGATGTTTCTGGTGCACCAGCATCACAGGTGTTTCCAGATCACGGTCTTTTGACTCCGTGTAACTCAGAATGGTTTTCCACTCCGGAAACGACTGAAAGCCATACTCAGACATAAAGCGAGGCACTTTTTTTGCGTATTGATCGAATGGTTCTTCGTCGTGCCAAACACCCCAATAATGGCTGTCGCCTCTGACCAGACTCTTTTCACTCGCCCTACCAAAACTCGGTGACGACTCCCAGTAGGGTGCTTTGTTGCCATATTCAGCTACGATGCCGGGAAGCAGTTTCCCGAAGAGATTCTTGTAATTTTGCCAGATCTGCTGCTTGCGTGTAGGATTCAGAATAAACAGCTCCTGCCAACCCCAGTTGTGCCATGCTTCGTCTATTTCATTGTTGCCACACCAAAGGGCTATGCATGGGTGATGTCTGAGTCGCACCACATTTTCAATGGCCTCTTTTTCTACATTTTCCATGAAGGCTTTATCGCCGGGATACATGGCACATGCAAACATAAAATCCTGCCAAACCATGATACCCTTTTCAT
>CANHEE010000043.1 GCA_947459655.1 Lewinellaceae bacterium | reverse complement strand
TATTGAATTGCCTGTTGACTTTCAGGTGACCCGCTGTATTTCCCAGACTGCCCGCAACTGACGAGACCACCGGACTGCCAGAAAAACCTGAGCTGCTGAGCAAAAACGCATAGAAATCGCTGTTATCGTGTGTAATTATCCAGTAGTCGCTTCCATTTGCGTGCGGCACCACTTCCAGTTTTTCGGTACCTGTCTGCAACAATGGCAGATTTTTCTTTCCGGTAACCACATCGCCTCTTCCACCATCCAGTCGCATATCAACGATGTTGTACTGCAGTCCCCGACCAATAAGTTCATCGATGGTCACGATGTAATACAGGTCGTCGCCCCCCGGTGCGGGAATGATGACAGCAGCGGTTGTCGAGGAAAGCAACGCTGCCGAGCCACCGCTCAGACCTGTACCGTTGGGCATTGGGGTATCCTGAGCATTCCAGACGGTTACGCCATCGGTATAAAAAAGCAGTTTCCCGGTATTTTTATCGGCCACGGAAGCACATCCTTCCTGGGTAAGCATGGAAGCCACAGGCGTATTCACCGGCGGTCGGCTATTAAAATCTATCCCGCCACGTCCAAAACGCCACTGGTTGTTCTGTTTCTGTGCATGGAGTAGCGCAACTGAGAAAAGCAGCGCACAAAATAAATATCCCGAGGCAGTTGTCTTCATCTTGATCAAAGAAAACGTAAACAACCTATGTGGGTGAAATGTTTTTGGGGAGGAACAGTAAAAAATAGTGTATTAGAAAACACCTGCAATGTCATTCCTGCTCAAGCGTGCGTTCAAGTCTCTCCAACTCGTTTTCCAACTCCCTTATTATTTCCAGCTGCTCTTCAACCTGAGCTTCTTTTTCAGAAGCTGATCTCAGTAGTTTAAACTTTTGCAAATCATCCAATTTGATTTTTGCTGCTCTCAAATTTGTAAGCGTCAAATCGTACTCCTTTTTTAATTGTGATCTAATTTGTCTAGCCTCCTCTTCTTTCCTCGCATTTTCAATTCTCTCCTGTTCGCTCAATTTCATTCTCAGATCCATCATTTCATTCGCGACCCTAGCTTTTTGACCCTCATTTTCCACGAATAGGAAAGCTGCAACTCCTGCAACCAGTAACATAACAGTGATTATTAAAAATATGCTGGTTTTGGACCTCTTTGGGCTATCCACTCTTTTTTTACTTTCTTGAACTGTGGCTTTTACAACCGGAGGTGGTGTAGCTGCTCCTGTTGACTTGATTGGTGGGGGAACTTTCTTAAGAACGTCCTGCAGTTCTGCAATATCTTCTGCCTTTGTCCAATCATAAGCACCCTCAAACCAAACCAATGTTTCACTTGTAACGGGAATTGATACAAGATCCTCCTTGGAAAAAGGGCCGATTTGTCTTTCATCTTTGAAAACGTAAAATTTTTTCATAATTCTCTATTAAATATTAGCGTAGACATTTTGTATAGGTTAAAGAGATGTTCAAAATAAGAGGGATTTACCAAAACACTTACCAAAAGTGTACAGATCTTTCCCACTCGCAAAGTTCAAGTTAGGTCAAGTTCTTCATGGCTTATATTCAGGGCCTGAAATGCAGCATGCCGTTGGGTTCAAAGTAGGGCAGACTGTACTTTAGGTGTTTCGTTGCCACGTAGTCGGGAAACTTCTGGAATTCCTTACGGTAAATTTTCTTGAGCCTGAAATGATAGGTCTCAGGCAAATCGCTGTGTATGAGTACCTCGGCAACCGTGTGAAAGAGCATTCGCTGAGCGTAAGGCTCCGCGGCAGATTTGTTCTTCTCGCAATAATCCAGCAGCGAGTTGCCGTAGTGCTTCCGGAGGGTCTGGTTTGCTTGCGTCAGTTGCATATACCAAAGCTTGTAGGCCATAAATCGGATGTACGGAAAACAGTGCAGTTCGTGTGCGTATGATTCAAGGGTCTTTATTTCTTTGTAAAGGCGTTTTCCATGGCTTATGGCTTTCGAGAGCTTGCTGCTCAGAAAGTAATGCCGGAACAAGACCGCATTGGCAAAAACATATTCCTGCAAATCTTGAATACCCCTGCTTTTGTCGACTCCTTTCAGGTAATGCTGGTATCCCTTATCATAGTGTTTGATACGGAATTTAGGATCATGGCCTATTTCAAAAAAGTACTCCCGAACGAATTTCTGGCGCACAAAGTGCTGCGAGAATTTTATCAGATTGTTTGCCTTGAACAAACTGTCAAACAAAGACACCATCACACTCATCTTGAACTGGTGCGTCTGCTCCTGTATAGATTCAAAAAAACCATCCAGCGGCTTGAAACTTCCCTGCAATATGCAATGGTACAAGAGACTTTCATGAGAGTGGTCGACAGGATTGATTCCATTGTGCTGCAGCAAACTTCGAGTCGAATTGACATCCTCCAGAAAATCAAAACTGTCCTTGAATCCCACATATCGACATACAAGATCAAGGGTGCTTTTGTATGCTGAGTTTTTGTCGTTCTGAAAGAAAATTCTGTACAGGGTAGACTCAGAAATGTAACCGTCACCCGTACCGGAAATAATCTGGGCAATCTTGGCACAGTCGGGCTTGTTGGCAACCACATAGCCAACCCTATCCGACAACTTCCTCTTCAAGTTGTCAAGTGCGTACTGGTCAAAGTGTGGTTTTACTGTCGCCATTGTTTTGAAATGCGACTGCCCAAACAGCTCTTTTTGTGGTTTTCCGGCGTCGCTTTTTTTCTGATTTTTTACATCCGAAAAAAACAAAATACATCATTCGGAAAGTCGAGATTGATGTGGAATGGCTCCATCTGAAATTGAATTGTTCGTATTGCAAACATAAGTCTTCGCCACACTTTCATTCAGGCATTCCATCAGCCCCGGTTTCCGGTTCTGTTTAACAAACTATTCGCAAAGATATTACTTAGTTCACGAACTGAAAGTTCAAGTTAGGTCAAGTTTGAAATGGGGCGGATCGCAGGCTTTTCCCAACAAAAAAACAAGGAAAATGTACAGATTAGCCAAATAATTTATTAGTCGATAGAACAATAATTTATTTCACATAACAAAGTAAATAATTTTTGTTGTTTTATTTCAACAATTTGCACACAAATCTTTCAATTCCGATAAATGTTTGTTGTTTTCTCCGTAGACACATTGCTGATGGTGAGGTAGGATTTAACTCCGGAAAGTAGTTTCTTAGCAAGGATAATCTGTGCCAAGTTTGATGGTCAAAGGATACTTGATTTTGTGGAGAGGATAACGAATCTGCGCCGAAAATTAGTCAGGTAGGTAAGACAGGCGAAAATAAAAAAGAGAACTGTAGAAGGATAATGATAAAGGTGGAGTGGTTTCTCTTGGTAAAAAGGTTCTGAAATGGTCAGACTTATGAAAATGACAGCAAACCTTGAATTAGCTTGTATACCTATTATTGTTCATCAACAGCAATCTGGTTTACATTTCTAGCAAATTCGTTCTTCCCGGAACAGCGGTGGTCTATGGCACGGAAAGCCTGGTTAGAATCGTTAACAGTTATTTGCACACTGAATGTGCCTTTTGGAAAAAGGAGGTAACCAGAAAAATACTTGGTATATTTGTCTGTAATGCCTCTTAAAATTCCCTCAAAAAAGTCACGGTATCCTGCATGTCCAGACTTAAAATTCTGTCTTTTTCCAATATGGGAACAACCTTGCGGTAACGCTCGAGCATTCCTTCCAGCAGTGATGATGTCCGTAAAGGTCTTCTGAACTCAAGTGCCTGCGCAGCAGTCATGAACTCAATGGCCAGCAGTCTTTCCACATTTTCGATAACCTTGTACAACTTGGTCGCAGCATTGGCCGCCATACTGACATGATCCTCCTGTCCGTTGCAGGAAACGATGGAATCTACCGAAGCGGGCGTGCAGTACTGCTTGTTCTGGCTGACTATCGAGGCCGCAACATACTGTGGTATCATCAAGCCGGAGTTCAGTCCGGGATTGGGTGTTAGAAAATCAGGCAGACCGCGCTTGCCACTAATCAGCTGGTAAACCCTGCGCTCTGAAATGCTTCCCAACTCGGCCATAGCGATGGCCAAAAAATCCAACACTAGCGCAATAGGCTGCGCATGGAAATTGCCACCGGAGAGGATGGCGTTCTCATCAGGGAAAATGGCAGGATTATCGGTCACAGAGCTGATCTCGGTGGTTAAGACCGACGCAACATATCTGATGGCATCTGCGCTGGCGCCATGTACCTGGGGTACGCAGCGGAATGCATAGGGATCCTGAACGGATACCTTCTCTTTGAAGGCCATTTCACTATCTGAAAGTACATTCAGAATGTACTGTGCAGTTTCTATCTGGCCCCTGTGTGGCCTGATTTGATGCAGCGGCTCCTGAAACGGCGAAAGACGGCAGTTGAATGCGTCAACCCCCAACGCGACGTTGTTGTTGGCCTGACGGAGCAGACGCTCACTCTGCAGTATCGCCCAAACCCCGTAAGCCGTTGAAAATTCGGTACCATTAAGCAGTGCGAGCCCTTCCTTCGCTTTTAGTGAAATAGGCTTCTGCTCCAGTATCTTGTAAACACCCTTGGCAGACAAGCGTGTATTTCCGTAGCGCATTTCTCCCAGTCCAACCAACGGCAGTGAAAGATGGGCCAGCGGCGCCAGATCGCCCGATGCACCAAGCGAACCCTGCTGAAATACTACCGGATAAGCCTCGGCATTGTACAGCATAATCATCTGCTCAATCAATTCCCGGCTTACTCCTGAATACCCGTGCGACAACGCATTGATCTTCAGAAGCAACATGATCTGAACCACATGTGTAGGCACCTCATCGCCCATCCCGCAGGCGTGCGACTGCAGAAGATTCATCTGTAGCTGTTCAATTTCCTCGTTGGAAACAGGCACATCACAAAGTGATCCGAAACCGGTATTGATACCATAGTATAGCGTATCGCCATGGCTTATCTTGTCCTGAACAAAGCGAAAACAGCGGTCAATCAGTATTTTACTTTCCTCAGAAAGCGCCAGTTTCTTCTGCTGCCCAACGATGTCCCTGATGTCCTGAAGTGAAAGGGGCTTTGGTGAAATATAGTGATGTGAGTCCATACTACGCAATTTTGCCGGAATAACGGCAATCGGCTTTCCGCTCTCCCTGTGGTAAGATGATAATTTTCTGAAAAAATGCGATTCGCTTACTTGTCTCCTGGTTTTATCTGCAGTGACAGTTCTTTCAACTGCTCCGAATCGATGGCGGAAGGTGCATCTATCATCATATCCCGTCCCTGATTGTTTTTAGGAAACGCAATAAAATCTCTAATGGAATTGTATCCGCTCATCACCGCACAAAGCCGGTCAAATCCAAACGCAATGCCACCATGGGGCGGAGCACCATACTCGAATGCTCCCAATAAAAACCCGAACTGCTCCTCAGCCTGTTCAGGAGTAAAACCCAGCAGTTTAAAGTTCTTGGATTGCAGTTCGCGATCGTGTATTCTGATGGATCCTCCTCCGATTTCAACACCATTCAACACCAGATCGTAGGCATCTGCCCTCAGATTTTTCATGGTCTCGTGGTTGCCGTTCAGCATTTCGCCAATCTGCTCTTTCTTTGGAGAAGTAAATGGATGGTGCATGGCAAAAAACCGCTCTGCCTCCTCATCCCATTCCAGTAGCGGAAAGTCGAGTACCCACAATGGCGCAAAAACTTTCGGATCTCGCAAACCGAGCCGACTACCCATTTCCAGGCGTAGTTCACCGAGCTGCTTTCTTGTTTTTTCCAGTCCGCCGCAGAGTACAAGCACGAGGTCACCGGGTTCAGCTGCAAACGCCTCTTTCCAGGCGTTGAGTTCGTTGGCATCGTAAAATTTGTCAACCGACGATTTGCAGTTTCCATCGGCTTCTACCCGCATGTAGACCAGTCCGGTCGCGCCAATCTGTGGTCTTCTCAGCCATTCGGTGAGCTCATCGAGCTGTTTTCTGGTGTACGAAGCCGCCCCTTTGGCACAAATACCGATAACCGCTTCTGCATTGTCAAAGACGGGAAACCCTTTGCCCTGCACCATTTCTGTCATCTCCACGAACTCCATCCCGAAGCGTATATCAGGTTTGTCTGAACCGTAAAGCCGCATGGCTTCATCATACTGCATTCTCGGAAAGTCCTGCAAATCAATATTCAAGGTCGTTTTAAACAGGTGTTTTGTGAGTCCCTCGAAAGTACTCAGGATGTCCTCCTGGTGCACAAACGACATCTCGCAATCTATCTGCGTGAACTCCGGCTGGCGGTCGGCGCGGAGGTCCTCATCTCTGAAACACTTCACAATCTGAAAATATCGGTCGTACCCTGCCACCATCAGTATCTGCTTGAAGGTTTGCGGTGATTGGGGGAGGGCATAAAACTGCCCTTCGTTCATCCGGCTGGGCACCACAAAATCGCGTGCGCCCTCGGGTGTACTTTTGATCAGGTTCGGTGTTTCAACCTCTATAAACCCCTTATCAGCCAGATATTTTCTTGTCTCCAGTGCCAGATTGCTCCTGAAAATGAGGTTTCGCTGCAGCGGGGCGCGCCTGAGGTCAAGATAACGATACTTCATACGAAGGTCATCGCCACCATCAGTATCTTCGACAACCGTGAATGGAGGTGTCTTGGCCGCATTCAGGATGTCCAGTACACTGACCTGTACTTCAATCTCCCCGGTAGGGATTTTATCGTTTTTGGATTCCCTTTCAACGACAAGCCCGGTGGCCTGAATGACAAATTCTCGACCCAGACTACGTGCTGCGGTCAGCAATTCCGGCGACGACAATTTTTCATCAAGAATCAACTGGGTGATACCATAGCGGTCTCTCAGGTCGATGTAAATCATGAATCCCTTGTCGCGGACTACCTGTACCCAGCCCGAAAGGGTAACTGTTTTTCCTGCATCTGACAGATTCAGCTGTCCGCAAGTATGCGTTCTGTACATATTTGTTTTTGCCCCTGAAAACGGGAATTTTTTCTGCTAAAAAATGAAAAACTGCGCACAACGAAATCGCATCGGCTAAGATGTGATTTGACCGGACGCAAACTATTTGTATTCAAACACTCCGTGCTCGCTTTTCACAAGTACCTGATTGGCAGGAGCCTCTTCTACATACCCGATAACCTGTGCATCAATATTGAAGCTCTTGCAGATAGCGATAATTTGTGCTGCGGTAGTGGCGTCGGTATACACTTCCATGCGGTTGCCCATGTTGAAAACCTGGTACATCTCCTGCCAGCTGCTACCCGATTCTTCCTGAATCATGCTGAACAACGGCGGAGTCGCAAAAAGATTGTCTTTGACGACTTTCTTGTTTTTAATGAATTTCAGCACTTTTGCCTGTCCACCGCCGGTGCAGTGAATCATCCCGTTAATGGCCGGCCGACACTCCTCAATCACTTTTTTCAGTACAGGAAGGAAGGTGCGGGTCGGGGAAAGCACCAGTTTTCCGGCCTCTATGCTTTCGCCATTGACGTCAATCAAATCTCTGAGGCGTTTTTTACCCGTAAAAATGACACTCTCAGGAGTATTGTGGTCAAAACAATCCGGATATTTTTCCGCGTACTCTTTGTGAAAAACATCGTGCCTTGCCGAGGTCAGACCGTTGCTGCCCATACCACCGTTGTATGCACGCTCATAACTGGCTTTTCCGTACGAGGCCATTCCCACGATCACATCTCCGGCTTTTATATTATTGACAATCAAATCTTTGCGCTTCATCCTGGCGAATGCCGTGTACCCAACATCGATGGTGCGGACGATATCTCCCACATCGGCAGTCTCGCCACCTGCGAGGTGAAGATGTACACCGTGTTCGGCCATTTTTTCAGCGAACGTCACGGTTGCATTGATGAGGGTGGAAATGACATCTCCGCTGATCAGGTTTCTGTTGCGTCCGATGGTTGAAGACAGCAAGATGTTGTCTGTGCAACCCACACAGGCCATGTCATCAAGGTTCATGACAATCGCATCCTGTGCGATGCCTTCCCATACGCTGAGGTCGTCGGTTTCTTTCCAATACATGTACGCGAGACTTGTTTTGGTACCCGCCGTATCTGCGTGCATGATGTTGCAGTAATCCGAATCCTGTCCCGCAAAATCGGGCAGAACTTTACAAAAGGCGAGATCAAAAAGACCTTTGTCGATGTTTTTTATCGCCTGGTGTACCTCGTCTTTCGTAGCAGAAACACCGCGCTGATCGTATTTGTACATCAAGTGTATTTTTGCCGCAAAGTTACGTTTTATTGAAAACAATGAAGCGTATCGGTGTCTTTAATTTGGACATTACCACGAAATAGAAGTAGCAAATCCTGTGTAAAAATGTAGTCTGCAAAAGCGGTGCTCTATCGTTGCCCTTTTTTAATTTAAAAAAATGCCTGAAAAGTAGAAAATGCCGCGCTTTTTCTGGCATTTTTCAGGTATTTGACTTACCTTTGCAGCCGATTTCATTTGTTTGTTGGTTTCCCCAGTAAATAACTGATTTTCAGACCGTTTTGCGCAAACGGAATATTGCGTATTTAAAACCTTATTGTTTAACTTTTTAAAACGTCGGGGAATTTCTCTGAAAAGACAAAAATCCCGATGACAAATTTGTAAAATGCTAGAAGAAAATCTGGTAAATGAGCAGGAGAACCTGCTCGATGCTGATTCAACAGCTAACGAAAATGCTGCTGAAACCACATCCGAAACGCCCGAGACAGTTGAAACCAGCAATGCTGTTGAACCTGAGGCACAAACCGAAACGCCGGTAGCGGCAGAGACAACCGAAACTGTGGAAGCAGTAGCTGAAGAGGCTCCTGTTGTTGCAGAAGCGGAAACCGAAATCGTAGTTGATGAGGTGGAAGAGGTAGCTGTTCCTGAACTGGAAGAACTCGATGTCCGCAAAATCGAAGTCGAAGACCTTGTTGAAGAGCAGGTAGAAATCGAAGAAAACACCGGAGATGCAGCCATCACCGGAGACGGACACGACGATTTCAACTGGTCAGTAGGCAAAAAAATGAAACTGGCTTACCCTAAAGAGGAAAAAGCCGCACTTGAATCACAGTACGACGCTTCCATGAGCAACCTCAACGAGGGTGATCTTGTGAAAGGACGCGTGATGGCCATCAGCGGTGGTGATGTGGTTTTAGATGTAAACTACAAATCAGACGGATTGATCCCACTTTCAGAATTCCGCGATATGCCGGAATTGAAGCCGGGCGATCATGTAGAGGTTTATGTAGAAAAGCAGGAAGATGCAAGAGGTCAGCTGAAATTGTCCCGTCGCAAGGCCAAAATCCTTCGCGCTTGGGAAGATATTGTTGACTCTTTCAAAAACGGTACAGTCATCAAAGGATTTGTTGTCAGCAAAACCAAGGGTGGACTTATCGTTGATGCAGGTGGATTGGAGACATTCCTTCCAGGCTCACAGATTGACATCAAGCCAATCACAGACTACGATGCATACGTGGGTAAAACCATGGAACTTAAAGTTGTCAAAATCAACGAAACCATCAAAAACGCAGTGGTATCGCACAAGGCACTTATCGAAAGCGATCTTGCTGAGCAGCGCGAGCACATCATTGGCGGCCTTGAGAAAGGACAGGTATTGGAAGGTGTTGTTAAAAACATCACAGACTTCGGTGCATTCCTAGACCTCGGAGGTGTTGACGGATTGCTTTACATCACGGATATTTCATGGGGCAGAATCAACCACCCTAACGAGGTGCTTAAACTAAACCAAAAGATAAACGTCGTTGTACTTGATTTCGATGAGAACAAGAAGCGTATCTCATTGGGTATGAAGCAGCTGATTCCACACCCATGGGAGGTACTTCCTGCCGATGTGGTAGAAGGTTCAATTGTGAAAGGTAAAATCGTAAACATCGAGGACTATGGTGCATTCCTTGAAATCCAGCCTGGTGTTGAAGGTTTGATCCACGTTTCAGAAGTTACATGGAGCAACCAGCCTATCAACGCACGCGAATATTTCAAACTCGGACAGGAATACGATGCAAAAGTGGTTACCATCGACCGCGAAGGACACAAAATGTCGCTTTCTCTTAAGCAACTTTCAGGTGACCCTTGGGCGGATATCGAATCCATCTATCCTGTTGGAACCCGCACTACGGGTGAAGTCAAAAACATCACCCAGTATGGCGTATTCGTAGAGCTTCGTGAAGGTGTTGGCGGAATGATCCACATTTCTGACCTTAGCTGGACCAAGCGCTACGCGCACCCAAGCGAGTACACAAAAGTTGGACAGCCAATTGATGTCATCATCATGGAAATCAATGCTGCAGAGCGCAAGCTTAGCCTTGGACACAAGCAGTTGGAAGAAAATCCGTGGGATTCTTTCGAATCAATCTTCCCGGTAGGTTCATATCACACAGCTACCATCACGCGTCGCGATGACAAGGGTGGTATCGTTGCCCTACCAGGTTTGGAGGCTTTCGCCCCTAAGAACCACCTCAAAAAAGAGGACGGAAAATTTGCTGAGGCAGGTGAGGAGTTGATGTTCAAAGTTATCGAATTCAACCGCGACGACAAGCGCATCCTTGTTTCACATACTCGTTATCTTGAAGACATCAAGAAAGGTACCGACGAAGCCGACAAGGTAGCAAAGAACGCTGAATACGATGCTGAACGCCAGGCACTCAAGTCTACCCAGGAGAAAGTTGAGAAGACAACTCTAGGTGACATGGATGCATTGCAGCAGCTTAAGGAGCAGCTTGACAAAGAATAATATCCTTTCTTTGGAAACAAATAACAAATCCCCGTCAGGTTCGCCCGGCGGGGATTTTTTTATTGCGGAAAACTGATTTTTCCCATAGAAACAGGCAACAGTACCATATCGTGGTATTGCTCCCGCGGTGACCCGCAAAGCGCCTCATTGGCCAGCACGGCGAACAAAACCGCTTCCTTGGCATCGCCTGATATTCCAAGTTCTGAAAAACCGGATATGGAATGTCCGCTCAGCAATTCTTTGAGTGACCTGACGAGCAATTCATTGTGCCATCCACCTCCCGAAATATAGATGTGTGCACCCGATACACCATCAGTCCTGCCAATTGCAGCAGCAATACTCTCCGCCGTAAATCGATTGAGTGTAGCCATTACATCGGCGGAAGAAGCTGAGTGAGTATTGCTAACCGATTGTGCTGCATTGAGATATTCAAGATTGAAAAGTTCAGGTCCGGTACTGCGTGGTAAAGACAATGTAAAAAAACTGTGGTCGGACAGCGCACGCAATAGGGATAGATTTGGGGTTCCCGATGCAGCAAAGCGACCACTCTCATCATAGCTCTGGTTCATGTGCCGCTGCATATATGCATCCATGATGGTGTTTCCCGGACCGGTATCGCTGACCATCAAAGCGCCACCGGAAACGGTTGCAGGCAAAAAAGTAAAATTGCTTATGCCCCCGATATTGAGTAAAATCCGCTTTTCTTTTTCATCAGAGAACAGCAGATAATCACCGTACACGGCCAGCGGTGCTCCTTCCCCTCCGGCAGCCAGATGCTTTTGCCTGAAATCGCTGACCGTAATAATCCCGGTCTTCACCGCGATATGGTCGGCATCGCCAATTTGCAGGGTCCCGTTCGGCAAATCCTCAATGTGGTGTCTTGACCGGGGACTGTGCATAATGGTCTGACCATGACTTGCAATCAGGTCGACATCCCCAGACGCGTAACCCCATTTGTGCAGACATCCTGCTACAATTTCACCATGCAGATTGCCGAGCCAATCGTTGAGCAGACAAAGGAGATTCAAATCAACCTTTTCCCTGGCAAAAAGTAGCCTGATTTTTCCTTTTGTCTCATCATTATACGGGACGGTCTCGAAACACAGGATTTCTGTAGTAGTACTTCTGCCGCTACCTACAAATCTGCACAAGGCCACATCAAGACCATCCAGCGAAGTGCCCGACATCAGACCTACAATGAGTCGACTTTCTTTTCCGGCGATATGATAGAGATTGGTGATATTTTGATTCATAACGTTGGAAGCACAAATGGATAAATCCATTTCAAAAATAGCAGAAATATTTATAGCCTCGGGTTTGAACCATGGCCTACTTGCCTTTGCCTTGTATGAGCACAACCACCGTATAAAAAAGGATTTTGAAATCCAGTCCCAGCGTTCTGTTTTCAATGTAAAGCAAATCGAATTTCAGTCGCTGAACCATCTCCTCTACATTGGAAGCATACCCATACTTTACCTGACCCCAGGAAGTTATTCCAGGCCGCACCTTGAGCAGGTGCTTGTAATGCGGGTTGAGCCGTACTATCTGATCTATATAAAACTGCCTTTCGGGTCTTGGTCCGACCAGACTCATATCGCCGATCAGGACATTCCAAAACTGAGGCAGCTCATCCAGTCGGTATTTCCGCATGACCGCTCCCCAGGGTGTAACCCTATTGTCGTTGTCGGATGACAGCTGTGGACCCTGAGACTCCGCATCAGTCGTCATGGATCTGAATTTGTAAATTAAAAAAGGTTTGCCGTTAAAACCGATGCGCTCTTGCGTATAAAAAATCGGACCTTTAGATGACATCAGCACGCGCAGCGCAATGTATGCGTATAATGGGGATAGCAAAATTAGCATCAGTGCACTAAAGCAAACGTCGATAACGCGCTTGGCAATGCGCTGCCAGTTGGGCATCATTTCCTGTTGAATTTCAATGAGCACCGCCCCAAAAACGTGGTTCATCTTTACCGATCCAAGCAGAATATCATACATGTCGGGAATAATCTTTATGATCAGGCGGTCACCAAAATCGTATAGGGCATCCAGGATACCACTCAGTCGGTTGTGCTCGGAGGTCTCGATGGCTATGATGACTTCCTCAATCTGGTGCTGCCGGATCACCCTCTCCAGCTCGTCCAGTTTCCCTAGTTTGGGTAAAAAACGCTCAAGGTGATTGGAGCTGCCTCCATTAATATCCAGAAAACCTACAAAATTGTTCCCCAAACTTTTTGTCCGGCCGGTAATGTCTGTGTACAAATCCAACGCGTTTTGGTCGCCACCGATGATGAGGGTCTTGAACGTGACTTTTCCCGACTTCAGCCGTCTGCTCGCCCTGGTTAACAGGGCCATTCTTGCGGTTGCGGTCAGAAAAAAATGCAGACAAAAGAGTACAAAAAAAGAAAAATAGTAATAGTTATAGAAGTGTGAGTTTCTTCGCTGAATATTGATAATATCATCCAATATCAATGCAAAAAACAGGAAAAGGACACCAAAAAAGGTTAGGAAAAAGGTTCGCGAAAGGGTTTCGAGCCGCGATAACCTATAGATGTCCTTGTACTGATCAAAAATGGAGTAAAAAAGCAGCCATCCGGCAGGTATGATCAAAATACCCAATATGAATTTTTCATTGCGCAGCACCTCCACCCCGAATGGGAAGCCTTCAATCACCTTGCGATAGATGAAAAAGCATGCCCACGCCAACATGGCGGTCAGAAAATCGGCCGTCATGTACTTCAGAAGAGCAATTCTGCGCGTTTGAATCATAGTTTTATTTCGGGTAAACCAGCTTTATGTTGTCTATCCTCAGATCTGCCTTTTTAAGCAGTTGTTTGCCGTTTCCATCAACGGGAATCTGTGCCGAGAAAATGAAATTAAAGGATGGATATTGTTTGGGATCATAATCCTTGAAGCGAAACTTAATATAGGCTTTGTTCCACTCAGTCTTTGGCTGAAAAGCTGCATATTCAAGGCCTTTGGTTCCATTAATCGAATTTCCGACCAAATCTACCCGCAATGCCGCACTGCCCTGATAATCTACTTCCAGGTATACGCTGCTCAGGTAGGGAATGTCTTTGATCGTTGTTGCGGTGGTCACAGACAGGGAGTCATTGGGACCGGTCACCTGAAAAAGTCCGCATTTTTTCCCATATTTGACACCGGTAGTACTGATTCTGAAAGTATTTGCAGTGTCGGCGCCCGCAATTAGATTAAGCGAATTTTTTGTCTCAAAGTCATCCAGCCAGGCAAAAACCAGATCCTTAACATATGATGTGCGCGGATAAATCGTATCTGTTTTTCCAGCACTCAGATTCAAAGTTGCATCATAACGACTGTAAAAAGTATAGATGGCCGGTGTAGCCGAACTGCCGTTGTTTTTGACCATTGGAAAAACGACAATATCGGTTTTTCCTGTAGACGGAACGGGTACTTCTCCCGGTATAGCATATGCACCAATCAGATTGTTGTTGAAATAAACCCAACCCTCTGTGATTTTACTGCTTGCCTCACCCTCTGTCGCCTGGTCGGTGTTAAGTACAAAAGGTTTGATATATATGTAAGCGGGTACATCCTCCGGCTTATTGCAGGCAGAGAACATCATTCCGGCAAACATCAGCATTAGCAGTTGCTTCATTGATGACAAGTAATTTTAGGGAAAAACGAGTGGCAAATATAGGAAAAAAAAGGGAGGAGGGGACTCAGCCCAAAAAAAAATGCCGGACACTCAAGTGGTATCCGGCATTTTATCAGACTAATCCGCCATCAGTTCCATGTCGTCAATTTCGACCGGATTATTCGTCAGAAACGTATCAACGGCCCTAACTGAATTGTCGATATAGTTGTAATTGACCTCGTACAAAATGAATTTACCTTCGCGGCGGGTAGTGACCAGTCCTGCAGTTCGTAATATGCGCAGATGCTGGGAAGTAATAGACTGCTCCAATTTCAACGTATTGTAAATTTTGTTGACATTGACAGACTTATTGGTGTCAATAAACTCAATAATCTGTAGACGGAGCGGGTGTGCGAGCGCACGCAAGATTTCAGATGAAACATCCAGTTTTGCTGCATCTATCTGAGCATGTTGTTTTGACATCGTGCCCGTAAGTTTTGATTGTTTAAAAAGCGTAAGTTGATTTCTATAGGCAAATATAGGTTTTAATTCATTCAGCAATTTATTTTTTTGGGAAAAAAGTTACCAACATCCATGCCTCATCAGGTGTCATATTATACTGCACTGATCCATTGCACAATACACATAAAAAAAACTGCTGCAAAGAAAGCCCTCTGCAGCAGTTGTAGTTTTTTTGGGGTTAAGAGTTCCGTTTCGTTTAAAACGACAGGGATGGTAAAAAATTCCGGCTATAGTTTTTTGTGTTCAGTGGGAAGTATCATTGCTGTTAAGTGTATTACCTGTCAAACTCCGATACCATGTAGCTGGAATTTATCTGGCACATCAGTTAAAGGTAAGCTCATCAACCAGTTTCGAGATCTGGTTCAGACGCTCTTTGTCCAATGTGTAATAAATAAACTTACCCATACGTTCAGTAACGACTACTCCTGAACGGCGAAGAATGGCAAGATGCTGGGAGGCTACAGATTGCTCAAGACGCAACTTTACGTAAAGTTCTGTAACAGTTAGACGCTCAGCTTCTTCAAGGATTTCGATTATCTGTTGGCGGAGCTTATGATTGACCGCACGGAGTACCAATACCGCTTTTCTTAACTCAACATAGTCTAGGGCAATATCCGACTTACCCTTTTTTAGGACAATAGTTTCGTTTTTCTTTCTCATAATATGTAAAAAAGTTTGATTAATAATACGACTGATGATAGTCACAAATCGTGCCAAAGTATCGTATTATTCAAAATTGTAAAGTATACAAACGTTGAATTTCAGCCAAAAATACAACTACAAAACTAAAAATAAAAAAAATTAAGATAGATTTTTTTCAGTTATATCAACTGAATATCTTCTTCGGGGTGGTGATGTTGGGTTGCTTGCAGTATTCAGGCGTAAATCCTACCAGGTCGGCGAATACCTGGGTTGCAAATTTTGTACGGGCAGCACTAATCATGTGACGGGCCGAACAGGCTAGGGGATAATAATGTAGTAGTGGAGACTCCGGCAATACAGATCTGCATTTTTCAGCTCCATTTCCGGTCAATACAATCTGCACACCTTTGGCGAGATATTCGTCAAAAGTGGCTTCACAAACAATCATACTGTGCAGTGGAACAATTGCCTTTCCGGAAGTATCGTAAAAAGTAGTGTACACCTCCATCCTGCGGGCATCAATCATGGGCACGACGATGGCATCTGTCAATGAAAGTTCGGAAATGGCTGCTGCGGCCAGACTCCCCAGCGTGTCGACTGCAATCAACGGAACACCAAGCGCATAACACATCCCCTTTGCTACCGATGTGCCAATCCGAAGGGCTGTATACGAACCCGGACCTGCGCTGATACTAATGGCTGAGAGGTCGCGGGGTGTAAGACCCGCCTCTGAAAGACACTCACCAATCATCAAAGTCAACCGCGCAGCATGATCCATAGCCTGCTCAGAAACAACATAGCCGACGAATTCGTCTCCCCTGCTCAGTGCAACAGAACATATTTCGGTGGATGTTTCAATATGAAGGATTAGTGGAAGCACGATTGGTCAGCGTACAGAGTGAAAACACAAAAAGCCTACAGCATTGTCGGAACAATAGTGTAGACTTTTAGTCAGTATTTATATTCAGCCGTATTTTCTGGCAATTAAGCCAGGGCAGCAATATGCCTTGAAAGACCGCTCTTCAAGTTGGCAGCCTTGTTCTTGTGGATATTGTGCTTCTTGGCCAGTCTGTCAATCAAACTTACCACCTTAGGAAAGAATTTTTCCGCCTCAGTCTTGTCAGTAAGCAGTCTCAGACGCTTGATGGCTGTACGGGAAGTTTTCTTATAAAAGCGATTTCTTGTGCGGCGAGCCGCTTCCTGACGGATTCTTTTCTTTGATGACGCGTGATGTGCCATGATTTTGATCTGTATTTTAAAAAGTTATCTACTGTTCGGGTGATTTTCAGGTCGGATTAAGACAAATTTAATCATTTATCCTCATTCGGAGTGCAAAGGTATGCTGTTTATTGGTAATTGACAATTTTTTTAGCATTTTTTTGAAAATTATATCTCATTCAAGGAATTATCTGCCTGTACGCAGCACGCAAAAAAGCGGGCCCACTTTTGATTTAAAATATTTATGGCTACATTTGGACTGCAAATATCTTATTAATATACAAGTTATTGTCATGTTAATGCGCTTCTCCGTCATTGCAGTTTTTCTGCTTAACTATTGCCTCCTCAGGAGCCAGACGGTAAGCATTTCTGACAACATCAATATCAGAAACGACAATGGCTACGAATTGCTGGGACGCTACAAGAACAACATTCTGTTGTACCGCGATAAAATGATTGAAAGCGAAGTAATGGCTTTTGATGAGCAAATGCGAATGAAGTGGCAAAAGACCATCGAATTTGAAGACCGCCGGCCACAAATGTTGGATGTCATCGGCAGCAAAGACTATTTTTCTCTGGTGTACCGCGCAAAAAATAGGAACGGCACCATCGTTAAAATCAGTAGGTTTGATGCGGCTGCCGACTTTGTTGATTCGGTTGTAGCCGTCAGCTACGGCAATCGCCCTTACAACCCACAACCACAGTGCCTCTATTCTGAAAACAGGAAATCAGCGCTGATTTACAACTATGACCAGAATGAGCGCATTGAGGCTACAGTCGTAGACCTTGACAATCTGAAAGTACTCTGGAGCCACAATATCGAACTCAGTGAAAACAGAAGAAGCAATAGTCGAGAAAATATTATCGTCACCAATGATGGCAACGCCTACTTCATCTTTGAAAAGGAGAGCAATCCCGGTTTTTTCTCCCGAGAATCGCCGCAGTTTATCGTTCACAAGGCCGGTCCGCGGGACAATAAAACCATCCGGTTCACCCTGCAGGATTTCATCTGCTACGACATCGCTTTTGGCTTTGACAACCTGAACAGAAATCTGGTCGGGGTCGCATTGGCATCGGACAAGAATAAAAGCAAAACAAGTGGTACGCTATTCATCAGAAACCTGGAACGAGACAGCATCAGCATGAATTTTTTCCATTTTGATGATGAAACTGCATTTGCCATCAGTGGAAAGAAGACCGGGAGCAAGGGTTTGAATGACCTGAAAATACGCGATCTGGCACTCCGAAAAGACGCTGGCGTGGTGGTACTGATGGAGGAGCTCAGACAGTTTTCCAGAAGCATGAACAACCTTGGCGTCAGACCCTATGCCTTTAACGATCCCGCAGCAGCCAGAATAACCATTGACTATTACAACGAAGCATTGGTTGCTGTTTCTTTCAATCCGGACGGCAGCAGACAATGGGAGCGGATCCTTCCAAAAAAACAGTTCTCACAGGACGATGATGCGGTTTATTCGTCTTACGGACTAATGAAGACTCCTGCCGGAATGAGACTTATTTTCAACGATGAAATCAAAAGCGAAAATACCACCAGCGAATACCAGTTGCAGGGCAGTGGAAATGTGGATCGACACAGCCTGTTCAGCACAGCCGGACAGGATATCCTGCTGCGCTTCCGCGATGCTCTGCAGATTGGACCGGAAGAGGTGATTATTCCCAGTGAATACCGAAGTAAACTACGGCTGGTGAAGATGAAGTTCTGATGCTTTTTTATGCCTCACACAAACAAAAAAGGTGCGTTCGGAATCGTCCGAAAGCACCTTTTTTACCTATATATTCACAAGAGTAGGGGATTATGCACCCACACCTACATAGCTTTTTTCCTTGATTCTCGGTGAAACAACCATGAAGACCAATGCTGTGGCTGCACATATTCCGGTAAACAACCAGAAGAACCATGCACCATGGAACTGGGCGAAAAAGCCACCCGAACTGATGTTGTTCTGAATGACAGAAACCAGCACGTTACCCAAAGTCACCGTCAAAAGATAACTTGCCATAATGGTTGACTTCATTGACGGCGGCGCCTGGGTGTAGGCATATTCCAGACAGGTAATGGAAACCAAAACCTCTCCTGCAGTCAATATAATGAACGCAAATATCTGCCAGCTGATGCTCGGCTTGGCAGTCATTGCCAAGTCCTTGTACATCGTGCCATTAGCAGCGCATTCCGCCTCGAGTCCGTCAATCCATGTCTGTGTGATGGCTACGATTACAAAAGATAATGCTGTAAGCACCAATCCCGCACCGATTTTGCGCAGTGGCGTAACTTTTATCCCCATTTTTTCTACCAATGGGAACAAAATAATATTGAAGAAAGGAATAAAGGCGAGAATAAATCCGGCATTTACAAACGATATCTGCTCTGCCTGCCAGGTGATTCCCAACCAGTTCAGATCGAGCTTGGTCGCCTGCACAACCCACTCAGACTGGCTTTGATCCCAAAGCGCCCAGAAGAAAGGAACAAAAGCGAATACGGAAAAAACGCGCCAAACGGAGCGGATACCATCAATGGTCTCGTCACCATATTCCTTCGCCGCAGCTGCAAATCCACCATTGGTCAAGGCAAAAAGGTTTATCCCGATGAAATTACCCGGCTTGGCAAACCACTCTTTTTTAAACAGCAACGCACACAATAGTACCAAAACGATCCAAAGACCCAAAACAGGTCCCGTACCCATGTGCATGTATTTATCCATAATTAAATAACTGATTACCAATGATCCGAAAGCACTCAGAAGGATAACTGCCTTGTTTCTATCACCTTTTGGAGGTACACGCACATACTGATTCCTCCCGGCATAGAAAAATGCCGTTGCAATCAGCATGGCTACCGCGGGAACACCAAACGCAACCCTCGGACCATACTCATGCTTGAGGTAAGGAATCAAGAGGATTGACAAAAGCGAGCCAGCATTGATAGAGGCATAAAAATAGGAAAAAGCCTTTGACATCAGGTGCTGGTTCGACTCATCAAACTGGTCGCCTACATTCGCGGAAACGCAGGGCTTGATGCCGCCTGCACCCAAAGCAATCAACATTAATGCAGAAGTAAAAATCGCTTCACTATCAACAAAAGTGGCTAGCATGATATTTCCAAAAGCATATACAAGGGAAAGGTAAAGTATCGTCTTGTACTTTCCCCAGAACCAGTCTGCAATCATACCTCCAAAAAGTGGAAGCAAATAACTCATGGCCACAAAATCGTGTGTCTTGGCGTTGGCAGTTGCTTCCGCCATCTGAACCACCTGCGGGTCTTCGCTACCGGTTGGATTGTAAAACTGTGCCACCATGAAGGTCACCAGGATGGCCCTCAGTCCGTAATAATTGAATCGCTCTGCCGCTTCATTTCCGATAATATACGGAATCGCGGACGGCATTTTGTTGCTTTTTACATTTTCACTCATAAAAGTTAGTTTGGTTCCTTAAATTCTGTTAAACAAAATAATATCATTCAGGCGCACACAAATAGGTGAATAATATTTTATATACCACGCCAAAAATAGCATTAATTCCTGCAATTCAAAAAAAATAACGCAATTTCAAAAATGCCCACAAAGGGCATTTCTACAATTTGCTCACTGCTTCTGCTTGTCTCTGAAAGCCTGTAGTCCGCAGTTCAGGAACTGCTCGTATTCCGCAACATCTGGCGTGTAGGCGGTCGGTCGGGTGAGCAGCGTTTTGCCGTCATTGTCCATCAACACGTAATAGGGCTGCGAGGCCACACCAAAATTGTTGATCTGGAAGGATGCCCATTTTGAACCCAGTGTTCGGAGCTTGTCGCCCGTATGTGCATCAAGTGTGTATTTGATATTGTCGTCCGGGAACAGTCTCTTTTCATCATCTACATACAGGGATACGACTACATAGTCGCCCTTCAGGTATTTCAGAATTGAAGGCTGATTCCATACATTTTCCTCCATTTTGCGGCAATTCACACAACCATATCCGGTAAAATCCACAAATAGCGGCTTCCCTACCTTTTTGGCGTAGCCGACCGCCTCATCAAAATCGTGAAAACAGTCGATGCCATGCACACAACCCTCCGGACCAAAAAAGTTGTAGGTGTAGGAAGGCGCCAGACCACTCAGTACACTCAGCGGCCTATAACTGAATCCCAGACTCAGATAGGATGCAAAAATCGTACAGGCAATCCCCATCACCCAGCGACCTTTGCTGATTTGCCGAAAAGGCTGCTGCTTGCGTTTCAACAATTTGAAAGCAAAATAGGCCATGGCCAAAAAGTTGAGACCCAGCACTGAAATGCCAAGCGCACTTTCCCAGTTGTCACCGGCAAAGCTCTCTTTCTGTGCCCCAATCAGGTAATATGTGAGGGCAAGACTGCCGATGAGAATCAGTATGCCCGGAAAGCCATCCATAAACCGCGCACCATAACGGAATCCGAAAATTCCGAACTGGTACATCGCAAGACCAAGCGCAAAGAGTATCCACAACAACAAAAACAGCTCCCAGCGCAG
>CANHEE010000042.1 GCA_947459655.1 Lewinellaceae bacterium | reverse complement strand
GATGCTGAAGGCAACATAAATTTAAAACAGCTGGAAAATTACCTTGAAGACTGCGAGAAAACTACGCTGGTCTCCCTTATGCACGCCAACAACGAAATCGGAACCCTCAATGATATAGACGCTATCGGAGAAATGTGTGAAAAATACAGTGCTTTTTTTCATTCCGATACCGTTCAGACTGTGGGTCATTTTCCGATTGATGTGAAAAAGTCTAAAGTACACTTTATCAGTGCCGGAGCCCACAAATTTCATGGTCCTAAAGGTGTCGGTTTTATATACATCAATTCCGATGTGAGCATAAAGCCATACATAGATGGCGGTTCTCAGGAGAGAAACATGCGCGCCGGAACAGAGAATGTGTACGGCATTTTGGGTATGGCCAAGGCCCTTGATATGGCCTGCGAAGAAATGGAAAGCCACAGGCAGCATGTCGTGAATATTCGGACATACCTGAAGACCAGGTTGCAGGAAAACTTTTTGGGGGTGACCTTCAGTGGCAACCAGGATGACCATTTTCTATATACAGTTTTGAGCGTTTCGTTTCCACCATCTGCCAAATCAGATTTGTTGTTGCTGAGCCTGGACATCGCCGGCATTTCGGCATCGGGGGGTAGTGCCTGCAGTTCGGGTGCGGATGCAGGTTCCCATGTTATAGCGGCGCTGCCTGGTGCAGATGCTGCGCGCACAACCATCCGTTTTTCCTTCTCTGCCCTGAATACGTGTGAGGAGGTAGATTTCCTACTGGAAAAACTGACGGCAATCCTGGCAACAGGCGCGGTATCGGTAGCCTAACCATCATCTGAAATAGTATAAACTCCACAGGTAATGAGCATAAAATCCACCTCCGCTCTTTTGATGCAACTCCTGCCAATATTGCTGCTGTGCACGGGGCTTTCCTGCAGTTCAGTAAAGGTGTCACGCAATAGTCCCTACCAACTGGACAAGTCGCACGCCATAGTTTTGTGCGACAGCACCAAAGCTGCTGAACTCATCATTACGGACAACACCGATAATTTTTTCGGGAAAATCACCATCACTGACATGTGTCTACAGATGAAGAAAAATTTTGGTCCTGAATTTGGTCCCAATGATATTTCAGATGCGTACCTGACTTTTCTGCAGAAGGATGTGACCAATTTCAGCTCCGAAGAAATGTCTATGATGGTTCAGATTATGAAGGAAGCCAAATCGCTTTGCGATGCTGTTTCTCCGCAAATATTTCCCGCAAATCTGCAGCTCATCAAAACACGTAGCCGCAATTACGGCAACAGCGTTTATTACACAAGAGAAAACTGCATTGTCATCCCCGAAAACGAGCTCAAAACCAAGGGTTATGACGGGTTGCTAAGTGTGATACTGCATGAGATTTTCCATGTTTACTCGCGCACGAATCCGGAAAAACGGTCAAGACTTTACGAATTGATTGGTTTTAGGCATCTTGAATACAATGCAAACCTCGAGATTCCTGAGCCGCTAAAAAGTCAGATTTTACTGAATCCCGATGGAAGCGATTTCGCCTACTACATCAGTCTGAAACTTGAAGACAGCACCGAGCTGAAAGCGATACCGCTGATTTACTCCAAAACAGCGACATTTGATCCGAAGAAACCGGCATTTTTTAACTACATGACCTTTGAGCTCTTTGAAATCCAGCCGATTGCAAGGGGTTATGCTGTGCAGACCAAAAAAGATGGCAGCAGTACCCGCGCGCTCGTTGGTAGTGGTGATTTCAATCGACAGATACGCGACAACACCAGATACATCATACATCCAGACGAAATCATGGCGGACAATTTCATGTTCCTCATGCGACGGGAAAAAGATGCCGCCAAATATGAGAAGTTTTCCGAAGAGGGTAAAGCCCTGATTGCAGAGCTGGAACGAGTGCTGAAAAGCAGTTAGAAAATCATAAAAACTTGATTTTTAATCTCCAATTATACCACCATGCTTAATCTACAAGAATTTTTTGACAACCTGCCTTCCAAAGTCAATGCCGATGCTGTGGCCGGTATGTCTTCTGTTTTTCACTTTGATATCGGTCCGGATGCGCAGTACACGCTCAGCCTCAAAGATGGAAAATTGAGCGTCGACCCCGGACTAATCGGCGAACCTTCCTGTAAGGTGACCTCCTCGAAGGAAACCCTCGAGGGGTTGCTCAACAAAAGCATCAACCCCATGATGGCGATGATGACCGGTAAAATAAAGATCTCCAATCCGGGAGAAATGATGAAATACGCCAAAATATTCGGTTTGATGTAATCCGCTGATTCGCAGAAAATGGTTGATCTGTTGCCCTACAATACTTTCGGAATCCGTGCAGCTGCGCGAGATCTGCTACACATCAGGTCTGATCAGCAGTTGCTTGAGTTTCTGCAATCCAACTGCGAGCCTGTTTTCATTCTCGGTGGCGGCAGCAACATACTGCTGACCAGGGATGTAGACGCTGTCGTTTTGCACAATGAAATCAAGGGCATTGAAGTCCTTTCTGAAAGCGATGAAACTACATTGGTACGCGCAGGCGGGGGAGAGGTCTGGCATGAATTTGTGGAATGGGCAATCAGTCACAATTTGGGTGGCGTAGAAAACCTTTCTCTCATACCCGGTACTGTCGGTGCTGCACCCATTCAGAACATTGGTGCATATGGTGCAGAACTGAAGGACGTTTTTCATTCGCTTGAGGCGGTAAATCTTGAGGATAAAAAACCAGCAGTCTTCTCTAAAAACCAATGTGAATTTGGCTACCGAGAGAGTTATTTCAAAAAAGCAGGTAAGGGCAAGTTTTTCATTACATCTGTCACTTTCGCACTACAAAAAATACCTGTCATCAACGCCAATTATGGTGATATCCGGAAAATTCTCACGGACCGCGGAGTCAGTCATCCCAATATCAAAGACGTTAGTGATGCGGTAATAGAAATCCGTCGTTCTAAATTACCTGATCCGAAGTTGCTGGGCAACGCAGGCAGTTTTTTCAAAAATCCGGAAATTAGCGCGGAAATTTTCAGCGTTTTCTCGGAAAAATATCCTGAAGCACCGCATTATCATCTTGAAAACGGCGATGTAAAAATACCTGCAGGTTGGCTTATTGAACAATCTGGATGGAAAGGGAGGCGTTTTGGCGATGCCGGCTGTCATGAAAAGCAAGCACTCGTGCTGGTCAATTACGGCAACGCAACCGGTCAGGAAATCGTTGACCTTGCCATTCGAATTCAGCAGGATGTAAAGGAAAAGTTTGGAATACTGCTCAGTCCTGAAGTCAATTGGATTTGATCAGGTTGTCAGTTGATGAATCCCAAATTCTTGGTAAACCTTCCGTTCTTCAGTGAATCCAGAGAATTTCCGGAGAGGATGACCTTGTTGGTAACGAAGTAGTTTCTTGAACTGAATACCCCGTAACCGTTTTTGATGTTGGTATATACCGGCTGGATTTCAGTACCCGTGATGCCCAAGTTGATGTTTCCGATATCGACATAATTGAAAATCTCCTGTCCGCCGGCATCGATTCTGAACTTTATAGAGCTCATCACGCGGATGGGTTTGATGTTGGGGTCCAAATTCTGGGCGAGGAAGCGGTAAAACGCCTGTCCATCTTTTTCCTGGTAGATAATGGTATTGTTGTCGGGTTCAATCTGCTGGTTGGATTTTGGATTTGGAACATAGTTGTTGGCCATGTTCCAGACCAAATTCACCTTTTTCTCTTCCGCCCCCGTCTTTTCGATAACCTCAATTAGCATTTTTACATCATACAATTTGGCGTTCAGTATTTCCCTTGCTCTTCCATTGGTGTTCCAGAAAATCTTGATTCCGGCGTGTACATTGAGGCGCGGTGGTAAACCCGGTAGCGTGCGGCCATCAATCAGCATCATGTCAGGTACGATAACGGTTTCGGCTGTGGTCAGAATGGAACCATCTGCTTTTTTTACAAGCAGAGTATATGTTTCGTTGGGCGCAAGGATAATCTTGTTTGCGTTGATTTTGTAGAGGTAATTCGGGTCGTTAAGAAAAATACCCGAACTGCGTTTGTAGCCCTCTTTGTTGCCGTCAACTCGGGTAAGATTGTACACCGAATTGTCCTTTTTACGCACCAGCTGAACGAGTATGTCGCGGTAGTACAGCGAGTCGATGTTCTTTGCCAGTGTTTCAGGACTGATTTTGTCGTCTCCAAACGCTCTTTCTATGCGGATGTAGTGCGCTGTGTCCTGACGGGACAAAAATCCATACACAACCGGTATTTCCTTTTTAGTGTCAACTAGGTCAATCTCATTTGAACAGGAACCGAAAAGGAAGCCCAAAGCGGCAAGAAAGAAAAAAGTTCTCAACATTTGTTTCACAATTTAAGCGGCAAAAATAGTCTTTTCTGTATTAAATCGCCATCCGTTTATCTAAAATTATCAGATAATTTTCAGGTGTTGTTTTGTGGAAAAACCAAATCAGATCTGTGCGTAGTGTGTCTTTTTTTTAGCAATCAAACTTTGCTTTTTTTCCTTTGTGGAACCAGTCTTCCCGGTATGCTGCCCAGCCAGCGGAAAAACCTGTTGAAGTGTCTGAGTCTACCCGGTTGTATTACCGGACGGTCGTTATTGGCATGCCAGGTAAGGAAAACGCCTACAGCCGACATCAGCAGGCAGGGCATCCAAACCGCCATCCAGGCGTTTATGCTGCCCTGTTCGCCCAGTTTACGGAACATAATGTAGCAAAAAATATAAACGATAAACAGGGAAATGGCAATAAGTACAGGAAAGCCGAATCCGCCCTTGCGGACGATGGCACCCATGGGCGCCCCGACGAATATGAAAATCACGCACATGACAGCCAGCAGAAATTTGGTATTCAGCTCACAAATGTGTTTGGCCTGCGATTCGCGGATTTTGTCAAACGCCTTGATGTTGGATGAGGTCTGGGTTAGTATTCCTTCTACCGTGCCTTTGGCGCGACTGAGCAGCTGATGCTGTTCCTGTGGCGAAAAGGTGTAGAGCAGAGAGCCCATTTGCTGCAGCGGCTTGTCCAGACGTTGTGCAAACTGGTTGCTGCTGTCCGCAGGGGCAGAAATCCGGTATTTTGATTGCTGCGCGCCTTGCTGTCGGTTGATGTCCAACTCGTAAGCAGTTTGGCTACTGTCTTTTGCTTTGTCCAGCAGTGAAAAATTGCTGTAGTAGATTTTGCTATAGTCAGTCCTTTTCTGTGTTAGATAGTTGCCGATTGAATCGATGTCTTTCCGCAGACGGCCGACCGTTTTGGTGGCCTGGTTGTTGCCAAAAAGACGTTCATCTGTACGCTCCAAGGCATCCACTTCAAAAATTTTAGTCCACTCGCCGAAAGAGGTACGAATAAAACTGAATCTGTGCTCCTCATCAGAGCCTACTTTTTCGTAGCGACGGCCTTCGTTGAGGTGCATGATCATGTATTTTTGATCATCCGAGGCATACATTTCTCCATCTCTTGCCAGCACCTCGCTCATGGTCGTCGTTCCATTGGCTGCTTGTCTGCCCAGCTGGTAGATCATTACATCGCCGATGTTACGCCCGTCGCCGTTTTTCTTGCCGATGCGAATGGTGTAACCTGCAAAGTTGTCGGTAAAAACCCCCTCATCAATTGCCAGCGCCGGCTTTTGGCGGCGGATATCGTATAGTCGCGCATTGTATTTCAGCTTGGCAAGAGGGGATAGGAAGTCAGAGCAGATATAGGAAAACAATCCGACGACGCAGCAAAACAGGACGATGGGTCTGAATATCCGTAGCACGGATACTCCTGCGGATTTCATACTTGATAGTTCGTAGTTTTCCGCCAGCCCACCGATGCTCATCACTGAAGCCGTTAGTACGCCGATGAGCATGGCCTGGGGAACCAGAAAAACGGACAGGTAAAAAATCATTTCAGTGATGAAGAACAGTCCGGCACCTTTTCCCATGATTTCATCGATGTACACCCACATCATTTGTAGGAGGAGCACAAATAACGCGATCAGTGTCCACAACACGAATGGTGCGATGAAGGATCTGATGACATACGCATCGATGATTTTAAAAGGACTTTTCATAGAATCGTTTTCCTGCGGAAGGATTGGGCAAAAATACGCTATTTTGCGGTATTGCTGTAGCTGTGGTTCAATTTTCAGATTGGTGCGGTTTAGTCCGTCGACAATCAGGACACCAACTGAAAAGTGCATTCAAAGGAACTTTTAGGAAAAAAGCCTCCATGCCAAAAAAATGTTCTCAGCGCTCTAGGTGTTCTTTTGCCAGCAGACTCATCAGCCCTTCTTTCATGGCGTATTTGGAGATACCGATTTTTTCTATACCAAACGACCTTAGCACAAACTGAATCAGCACGATGGCGACCACGATCATTTCCACCCGCTCGGGTGGCAGATTTTTCATGGCGTATCGCTCTGCGGCGGTAGAGCGTGTCATGATGCGATAGAACAGGTCTGCACTGGCTACCTCGACAATGGATGCCAGCGGACTGAGCTCTTCGTTCAGAAAGGTCTGTTCCAGCACATCGAAAGTTCCCGAGGCACCAATGAGGGTATTGCCGGGGTGCGATTTTCTGGCCTCGAAAAGGGGTTGCAGTTGATCGCGAAGAAATGCTTCAATGGCTTCAATTTCAGTATCTCCGATGGGGTCGAGGTGGTGAAACCTGTTTTTCAGTACAGCGACACCGATGGGAAAGCTCTGCGCCCATATTTTTCCGGAGGCGTTGGCGATGATGAATTCCACCGATCCGCCACCGATGTCCATGATGAGTTGGTTGGAATCGTCCATAGGGTAGGCATAGCGCACCCCCTCGTAAATAAGATCTGCCTCAACGCTGCCATCAATGATATCTACGCGAATTCCAGTTTGGCGGTGGATGTCTTCCACCAGTGTCGGTCCATTGGCGGCTGTGCGCAGTGCGGCTGTACCCAGTGCCCGCACGGTAGCTACGCGATGCGTATCGATAGCCGCTTTGAAATCAATGAGGGCATTTACGGCGCGGCGGTATGGTTCCTGACCGATGATGGAGATGCCTTCTTGGGCTAGCTTCACATAGGAGCGGTCGTGATAGATGACCTCGAAGCGCTGTTGATTGGTGATTTCAGCAATCAACATGGTGAACGTGTTGGTTCCCAGGTCGATTACCGCGAAGGTGTTGGTCGTATCCATAGCGTAGAGATGAGCGTGGTGCTTTCTCAACCGAAAGCGGAAACAATATCCGGTTTTTTTTTAATAAACCGGTTGTAATTTCCGTGAATTCCCCTATCTTTGCACCGCTTTTGAAAAAGAGCAGCACATACGAGCGTTGGTTCGGTAGCTCAGCTGGATAGAGCAACTGCCTTCTAAGCAGTAGGTCACAGGTTCGAATCCTGTCCGAATCACAAATTTTAAGCGCAACATATTGACATACAATGTGTTGCGCTTTTTGTTTTGGGTTGTACAACCGATTGTGTGACTGTTTTTGGGAAAAAATGTGCCTTCGGCTACGCTCAGGCACCGCGTGTTGGCGCTACGCTCAGGCACCGCGCACTAATGCTAGGTTCAGGCTCTTCGCATTAACGCTACGCTCAGGCACTGCGTGTTGGCGCTTTGTGCTTAGGCACTGCCTACTTCCCTACGCTCAGGCATCTCGTATTAACCTTCGCTGGTTGAGATTTGTGTGTTTTATTAACGAATGTGGAGCAACAGGCACATTTCCCGATGTTTAAGCGGTTACTCCTTAGGTTGGTTACACTTCCCGGTGTTTGAGTAGATAATTCGTAGCTCACGCACACTTCCCGGTGGTTGAGTAGATAATTCGTAGCTCACGCACGCCTCCCGGTGTTTGAGTAGACATTCCGTAGTTTGCGTGCTTCCTTGTGTTTAAGCGGATATCCCTTAGTTTGCGCACACTTCCCGGTGGTTGAGCGGAGCCGAAACCACCGGGAGGTACACCCACCAACTATTTCCCATTAATAAAATTTACATGGCTCGTCTCATTTAAGCATTTAGCGAGATCGTGCAATTTTTCCGGCATACTGGTTATCAGCGCTTCTTTCTTTTTTCGTGTCCATCCCTGCACTTGTTTTTCTCTGTAAAAAGCCAGATCAATTCTATCGAACGCCTCAACGTACACCAGTTTTACGGGCAGTCTCTTTTTGGTATGTTTAGCTCCTTCACCTGCCTGGTGTTGCACCAGCCTACGTTCAAGATTCTTTGTGCTGCCGGTATAATAGCTCCCATCAGCACATTCCAAAATGTACATCCAGCCTTTCATGTTTTATATGTTTTTCAGTTATTTGATTGTTGTAATACTATTTAAAAAAAGTTCAACTTAGGTCAAGTTTTAATTGACTCATTATGAATGGGTAATGTAATTTTTGGCATCGTTCTAGGTGACATTTTTATTGGGAAATTTAGCAGCAATCAGTACATAATCAGCATCGCAAAACGCTCCACCCCTGCGCTGTTATTCTTGACTTATGCCATTTTTATGACCGCATTGTACGCCCCATCTATCACCTCTTTCATCCGCTGAAAATCCAATGTTTCGATGCTGTCGGTTGCCAAATGATAATTGGGATTGCGGACAAACGATGTGTCGTTGATCATCAGGGCCGGGTAGCCAAATTTCCAGTAGTTACGGTGGTCAGATAAGCCGGCGAGGTCAGAGGAGCCGTGCTCAAATGGAAAACTGATGTTGTACACCTCTATTCCGGCGGCTTCTGACATCAGACCTTGCACTTTTCTATTGAAATCATCAAACTTTTCAATTCCGACCGTCATGATAAAATTCCCTTTGTTGGGATAAATTTGCGCCAGTTCGGCTGATGGGTATGGTTGTGAGTTGGGCAAATCAGAAAAATAACCAATCATTTCGTAGCAGATCATTCCGATCACATCCACATTGTTGTCGTGAATTGACTTTGCGTGGATATAACTTCCCATGTTTTCCGTGCCGAAAAAAGGAGGTTCTTCCAGACAGTAAGCAACCAGTTCAACAGTATAATTGAGTTCTGGCCTGTTTTCGCCTAATAATCGAACAGTTTCTAGCAGCCCTGCCACCGCACTTGCATTGTCATCTGCACCCGGCTGGTCACCGTACACATCGTAATGTGCGCCAACAACAAGTGTTTTGTCACGTCCCGGATTGTAAATACCGATTACATTGCTGTACTCGTCGCCATTTACCACCCATTTTTGTTCTTTTACCTCAAGACCTGCTTCCAAAAAAATGTCTTTTGTGTATTGTACTACTTTACGTAGCGTATTCAAATTCAGGTAGTTGCGGTATGGCCTCAACTCTGTCAGGAACTTCACATCATCGTACAGCCTTTCGGTTCTTGCTTTGGTTTTTGACATTGTGTGTTTTATTATTTAATGCTGCATTTTCGAACATAAAGTGACTTCTCTAATATCAAAATCAGAATAAAACTAACATAAATACTGTGAAACTTCATTTACTTGATGCTCATTCCCTTACCAAATCAACCAAATGACGATAAATCACCACCATGCCCTCGGTGTCGCGTTCGCAATAGGCAAGTAAATCCCTGGTGGTTGTATTTTTTTCACCGGTTAACTTTTTGGTTATTATGTCGTGAAAGGTGCTACTGGCGAGTCCTCCGTTACCAATGGGTAGTTCTTTATACGAGAATTCAGGTGCGATGGCTGGCAACACCGATTTTATGGAGGCGCTGGCACCCATCTCCGGTTTGTAGTACCATCCCGAACTAAACGGGGTCAACAGGTCGGCAAAACGGTCAATCAAGCTGTCAATAAATGCTTTTTCCTGCTCAAAACTAACTGCCAGCGCTTTCAGTATGGTTTTTTCAAAAGGAGCGTTGTACGCCACCATGGTCCCGCCCTCGCCGACAACTGATTTCAAATGTCGGATCAGCTGCAGCCGGGGATCGGTCTTGTTCACATCTGAAAAATCTTCCGGACTGGCGAGAAATTCCCTGTGTTCGATGACATTTCCCGCCAAGTCGGTGATGTGCAGCGAGTATTGAAAGGGCACCTGCTCAAAGGGTCTGGTACCGTCCAGCACCGGTAACGCAGGATTTATCGTTTCGAAATCAAAAAAGTAGAGTGGTGCTTCAAATGTAGATAGAAAGTCCTTAATCTTGGCGACATCAATATGCTGTGCATTATTTTTAACGCCGCTGACCTGCAATTCCTGCCGGTGGTTTAGCGGAAAATCATCGGGCACATCGCTCAGGGAGTAGATGCCCTGTTTGTATAGAAGCCAGTCCTTTCCGCGCGCATTGCTCAGGTCGAAAATGTTGTTTTCCGGAAGATGTGCCCAGCAGTGGTGCATGTAGTCACAGCTGAACGGTTTGCCGCAGTGTTTGCCAATATCCTTTTGCGGTTCGGCAGCGGCGCTCAGCATCTCAATCAGTGCAGCATGCTGTTGCGCTACAAAAGGCTGATTCGACAGAACCTGCTCCGTGATGTCTTCCAGATGAAAAAGCAACGTGGGGTCAATTTCTTCTTGCTTAACATATTTGTTGTTGATGTGCATGAGAAATACTTTGTCCGGCGCAAAACCCGCCTTTTTCATCACGAAATACTGAAAAGATGCGTCCGTGAGGTGATATTCTTTTACAGAAGTGCTGCTTTTCACCTCAATTGCCCACCTTTCTCCATCCGCATGATGAAGTATATCCAGCGCGGCAAATCCACCGGGCACAGAAAAGGTTGCCTCGTAGATGGTGGTAACGCCCTCCGACAGCCATTGTCTGGTGCGTTCGATGGCAACACCCCATTTGCTGTTCATGTCGGTTGTGGCATCCCGTCCGCCGCCAAAAACCAGTTGTGCCAGCGCCCCCAGCTGGTGTCCGGTATCGAACAAAGCCTGCTGCTCCGGCGAAACCGGCCGTCTTAGCTCCTTCCGATAGACATCAAAATATAGTTTCTTTTCGCATTGGTTACCAGATACAAATCGGGATTTAGAGAGGGTTTGCATGGGGTGTGATGTTGATTAATCGGTGAAGAGCGTCTTTTACTTAAAGTGCGATAAATGCTAAAGTTTTGGACCCGTGCAAAGATACGCACGCAAATACCCGCTAGAAAGTTCAAGTTAGGTCAAGTTAGGTCAAGTTGTGAATTGTGGGATTTGACAGGTGAAAGTTGGGTAGATTTAAGGCTAATAAATACAACGGCATAGAAATAAAAAAGCGCAACACCTTGTTTAACAGTTGTTACGCCTATTTTTTTGACTACAAAAAGTCAATTTACCCGAGTCAATTATTTAGTGGTCATTCCTACGATTGGCCATCCCATTATCATCGATGAAGGAAAGGTCGTACATAAGTACACCCACATTATTTGGATTTTTTGCAATAGGGCATTCTTTTGCTTGTTTGTCTCATAATGCCATCAACAAGTCTCCCCGGACTGCTGCCAATGCCACCAGAAAATTTATGGTCGTAATTCCACAATATTTTGCCTCTTGAGCAGTCCTTTATGCTCACAGATACGCTGATTTCATTGGTTGCTCCATAGGCGCCAACCAGCAATGCCAAAGCAACTGCTGCGCCTTCAGACATGGGTTTTGAAAGTGCGAAATTGGAGCTTATGAGGCCATCCACTTTGAGGACATCGCACATCTCGGCGAGTGTTAGTGGCGTTTCGGGAAACCCGGCTTTTTTTAATTTGGCATTGGTGGTTTCAATGTCCTGGATTTCCTGCTTGATTTTGCCTTGAGACTTTCTTCTGAGCATCCACGAATACATTTCTTTTTGGAAATTCAGAGATTCTGTCTTCTGCTGCTCCTTGATGGCTTCGGCATCTACTTTTTTTCTTGCCGCAATCGAAACAGATGGTGGCAATATGGCGATGTTTTGGTGTTTCCTTGCAATGGCATCAGCGTCTGGACTGTAATATACTTTCGCGCAAGAGGTGAGTGTTAGAATGGTAAGGCCCAGGATTGTGGCTTTAAATGTGTGCTTCATAAGTTTGTGTATTTTTGTTTACTATATTGTAACGAATTCTTTTTAACAAATTTGTCCGACCACCCAGTGCCTCCCCAAACCGCTCATTGCCTTAAATGCTCTGCTGTATGAGGTATATATGTTCATTTTAAGTTCACAACTCATCAGGGCGAGGGGTGAAAAAAATCACCGCGCCGGGTTAATGCATAACCCAGCGCGGTGCAACTGAAAAGCACGAATCTGAGTTCCCCTTTCAATAGAATTTCGTCAGATTCAGCATTAAAATTCAGACCGGCGAGGGTGAACGAGCAGTTGGTTTGCCGGCAATTTCGTTGTACTTGATGTCAATAGCGTTTGTCGAAACTACAAATTACTTCTTGGATGTAGCTTCTTTTATCTTCTTGGATACTGACGGTGACAAGTAAATTTTAGAAGATGTGTGTGCTGGTGTGCTCCACTTCTTACCGTTCATAACACCCGATTTTGCTCCTACTTTTACGCTTTTCACGTGAAGGTTTGAGAAATCGCAGTTCTGACCGGTTGTTACCACGTTCTCAACGATTTCAGACAAACCGTTTAGTACTTCGTGAACTTTGGTTTTAGGCAGACCAGTTTTCGCTGCCAAAGATTCGATAACTTCTTTTTGATTCATGTTGAATATTGATTTAATAATGAAGAAAACTTTCCACGAACTGCAAATTTAACACTAATGAAAATAAGCTATAAATAGTGCCTCCATTTTTGCAGCTTTTGGAGCTTGTGCTGTAAATTGACAATCGTCAGTTGCGACTCCAAAGCCCAAATTTAGAATGCAAAGATTGATGGTGCAAATTTATAGTCAGTAATTTTCAAAAAAAAGGGATTAAATCGGCTTTTGAGACCATTTTATAGCCAAGTAGGGCATTTGATTGCTCTTTTTCAATAAAATCGATTTAAGAAGCTGTCTGTTTTTGGGTCTTTATGGTTGTTCACCTCAATTTATGTGAAGGCATTTCTCATTTAAAAATGATTGGATTCGTCTAATGATGAGCAGGTTTGTGTTTAGGCATTAAACTATTAAAATCTGCAGATAAGCGAATAAGGTATATATAAGCGCTGCAGCAAATTTGATCACCTTTCCGAACAAAAAACGCGCATCGAACCACTCGGAGGTCCGATACGCGAAGACAGCAACAAAAAAATCTTGGAATTATTTAGAGCTCGGGTCGATGACCATAGGCTGATTTCCCTGGGTGATAATGACTTTGGCATTGGGCGAGTTCGAAAGTTGCTGAAATGCCTCAATAGAGCGCAGCTTTATGATCTGCTCGGTCAGGCCCTCCGACAGGATTTTCTGAGCATCGCGCTTTCCTGTTGCCTCGATAATCTTGCGCTCAGCTTCCTGCTTTTCTCGCTGCAATTCAAACTGCATCTGTTGCGAACGCTGCTCCGATTCAAGTTTTGCCTCGATTGCCCTCGACAGTCCATCAGGCAGCTTGATGCTCTTCAGCAGAACGTTTTCAACCACAAATCCTCTCGCTTTGAGGAGCGTGTTCATGGCATCTGCTATTTCCTTTTCTATGACCGCACGCTGTGCCGAGTGCATGTCTTTTGCAAAGAATCTTGAGCAGACATCAGCAGAAGCTGAACGGAAAACACTAACAATCACCGCCTGCTCGTAGTCGGGACCAATCTCCTCCAGGACGTTGATGGCTTTACTTCGTTCAATGTGATAAAGTATGGAAATTTCACTTCGCACAGTCAGTCCTTCCTTAGACGGCAGATCGAGCAGTACCTCGCGGTTGATGGTCTGAATGGGGATGGTTACGACCCTGGTGATAAAAGGATTGATGACCACCAGTCCTGGGTCGAGTGGTTTTGTCGAGGCAAATTTTCCAAAGCGTTGCTTTACACCTACTTCGCCCTGCTGTATGGTTGCACAACTTTGCAGGACTGAAAATCCGACAATTGCCAGCATGATTTTTTTAATCGTTATCATTTCATAAAAATTTAGTGGGTTATACAATGGATTAGATCTCAATCTTGAATTTTCCATTACTAACGACTGCAAATGTTCATTGTTCAAGGATTATGTGACAGGTAATAAATATGTACATACAAATTTATTTTGAAATAGGCATCATTTAAAATGTTGATATATATTGTATTACATTAATTATATGTGCTAATTATTTACATAAAAATAGAAAATAAACAAATAAAATACGTTTCTAATTTGACTTCAAACTGACAATTGGAGGTGCATTTGGACAGGTGTCATATCATCACAAAAGGTCATAGAAATGTGATTTTGTGATGATTCTCAAACTTAGCCCAATCTCGTTTATTTTAGATCTGAAAAAACAACCAAGCCTATGATTTCATCAATCAAATTGTCTGCTCTTATCCTAACTCTTCCTTACTTACTATGTGCACAGGTTTTCAATACATCTGCCCCAAACAGTTCCGATGTCATGTCGCGTAGCGTCCGAGCTGATAATCTTGTCAAGGCGGGTCAGTACGAGCAGGCCCTGAGCGTGTACGATAACATACTGGAACCATCACCTTATTATGTGGATGGCTACATGCGTAGGGCCGTTTTATTGTCGATACTGGGCCGCCTGCCTGAGGCTGTTCAGGACTACAATTCTGCCAAGCAACTTGATCCCTATGTGGTAGAGGTTTTTGATTTTTATGGCAGAATCAACAAAATGAAGGTGTTGAAAGATGTTGCCGTAAAACAAATGGAAGATGCGCCCGTCTTACTACGCGAAATCGAAAGTCAGCTCCGAAAAGACAACAACAACCCCGTTTTGCTGTTTGCCGGCGCAAACCTAAAGGTGCTGATGGGCAACTACAAGGACGCCATTGATGACTTTTCAAGGGCAATAATTCTGAAGCCTGAATACGCAGAAGCCATTTACAACAGGGGCATCGTTTACACTATTGTGAATAGCAAATCGCAGGCCTGCGAAGATTTTTATCGCAGCAGCCAGCTGGGCTCGGAAAGGGCAGGTAAGAAATACGCTTTTTTCTGCAAAAAATAGTTTTGCATCCACAAGTGTGGTGTTTTTTCATTATTTTCACTTTGAAAAAGAATATCACTCACTTCAAATGCCTCAGACATGTTCCCAATTTCCAATTACCTGCAACGGCTATCCAATTCTAAGTTCCTTTTTCTGTTTTTGCTTGTTTTCTGCAGTTTTCCACTGTATTTTTTTCAAAATGCAAGGGATAAGATCAATGAGCTGAGCGGAAAATCTATTGATGCCATCGACATTACTTTTGGATTCAATCCACAACATACGCTGTATCTCGTGGATGCGTACGGTGATACTGCACGTGCCTATTATGCCCAATCGGTGTTAACAACCGATGTTGCTTTCCCGATGGTTTCTGCCTTTTTTTTTGGCATAATGCTCACCATGCTATTCCGCGGTCAGTCCCTGGTGCGAACGCAACTGCTCCCGTTTATCAGTATGATTTTTGACTATGCCGAAAACACATGTATCGTTTCTCTGTTGTATTCCTATCCACAACAATCCATTTATCTGGCTACACTGTGCGAGATCTTCAAAATGCTAAAATGGCTTACACTTGCGGCTGTTTTGATATTGATGATTTATGGTTTACTGATGAAACTGCTCCGTCGATAATACCTTAGGCTGTTTCTTCCCTTATTTTCTCCGCACTTTGCTGAAATAGGATGTGAAATAAGGTTAATTTTGCGCCGGAAAATCAAATAAATTTCGAAAAAACGAATAAAATATGAAGAAAACGGTAGAAAACGCGAGAGCGGCGGTGGCTGACATCCACAGTGGTGCCACGCTGATGCTTGGTGGATTTGGCCTCTGTGGGATACCTGAAAACTCGATTGCTGCACTGATTGAAAGCGGCGTCAATAACCTGACCTGCATCTCAAACAATGCGGGTGTGGATGAATTCGGGATCGGACTTATGCTCAAAACAAGGCAGGTGAAGAAAATGATTTCCTCCTATGTTGGGGAAAATGCGGAGTTTGAAAGACAGCTGCTTTCCGGTGAGCTGGAAGTGGAATTGATTCCACAGGGAACCTTGGCTGAGCGCGTCCGAGCAGGTGGTGCCGGTATTCCGGCATTTTTTACTCCTGCAGGAGTGGGTACTGAGGTGGCAGAAGGAAAGGAAATTCGCGAATTCAACGGAAAAAAGTATCTGCTGGAGTCATGGCTGAAGGCTGATTTTTCCATCGTCAAAGCATGGAAAGGCGATACTGCAGGCAACCTAATCTTTAGAGGAACTGCCCGCAATTTCAATCCGATGATGGCGGCGGCAGGAAAAATAACCATCGCAGAAGTTGAACATTTGGTGGAGGAAGGCGAACTCGACCCCAACGATATTCACGTGCCTGGCATCTATGTTCAGCGCATTTTCCAAGGAAAAAATTACGAAAAGCGCATTGAGCAGCGCACCATCAGTCGTCCGAAATCGGAGACTGCCCCCGCAACCGGCGCTGCTGCCGCAGTCAAAGGATTGGACAAGAACCAGATTGCCATGCGCATAGCGAAAGAGGTAAAGGACGGTTATTATGTGAATCTGGGCATCGGAATTCCGACGCTGGTGGCCAACTACATTCCCGAAACTATGGACGTGGTACTGCAATCCGAGAACGGGCTATTGGGTATTGGTCCTTTCCCGACAGAAGACAAAGTGGATGCCGACCTGATCAATGCAGGAAAGCAGACCATCACCATGATTCCCGGTTCGGCCATATTCAGCTCGGCAGAAAGTTTTGCCATGATTCGTGGGGAGCATGTAGATTTGACCATCCTCGGCGCCATGGAGGTTTCAGAGAACGGAGACATTGCCAACTGGAAAATACCGGGTAAAATGGTCAAGGGCATGGGTGGTGCGATGGATTTGGTCGCCTCGGCGAAAAACATCATCGTTGCCATGCAGCACGTTAGCAAAGACGGCAAATCAAAATTGTTGAAGGAGTGCACTTTGCCAATTACCGGACTGCAATGTGTCAAGAAAATTGTCACTGAACTTGCTGTGCTGGAAGTCTTGCCTGAGGGCGGTTTCAGACTATTGGAACGTGCACCGGGCATTTCTGTGGAGGAAATAAAAGCAGCAACTGAGGGTAAACTCCTCATCGAAGGTGAAATACCGGAGATGAAATTCTGATAGATGTAAAAATGAAAGAAGGCTGATTTGCGTTGCAGGTCAGCCTTCTTTTATTCGATCAAAGTTTGTGTAGTTTGCGGAAAACCCAGAAATGGATTCCGGGAAAGAACATGCTCACGACAGGAAACAGGTGTTCCAGTCCGCCCATCCGGATGTAGCTTTTGTCCTTGATGAGGGCATTGCATATTTTATTGGCGCATTTGTCCACACTCAGTCCAATCTCATTGGTGATGCTGTTTTGGCCAAACTGCGATCCGTCTCCCGTCAGTGATTTTATGGTGATGTCTGTCTTCATGAAACCCGGTATAATCAACAGTACCTGCACACCATATTTTTCCAGTTCATATCTGAGTGACTCAAAATAACCCTTCACGGCAAATTTTGACGCGGCATAGGTGGTCAGCATGGGAGCGCCTACCAGACCATTCAGGCTGCCAACTGCGGCCACACTGCCCTTGCTTGCTTTGAGGTAGGGGAGACAGGCCTTCGTCAACTTCACCATGGCGAAATAGTTGATTTCCATGATTTTACGCTCGATGCTTTCACGCGTTTTTTCACCAAAGTCTTTCTGGCAAATACCCGCATTGTTGATGAGAATGTCAATTCCCCCGAATTTATCCACGACTTGTCTGACTGCTGCCTCAGCATCAAAGTTCTCCAGTTCGAGCGGCAGTACAAGGTAGTTTTCTGACCTCAGTCCTGATTTTTTGGCAACGTCTTCGAGCTTGTCTTCCTCATTGGAGGTAAGTACAATTTTACAATTTTCTTTGGCCAGTCTATATACCAGTGCCTCTCCCAGTCCGGAACTGGCACCTGTAATCCAAGCAATTTTATTTTTCAAATTCCGCATGTGTAAAAATTGTTTTTTGGGTAAAAATTATTGTTCAAAAGCAGTCCATTTTTGCTGCAGCTTCATCACCTTTTCTATGACATCTCGCGCACAGCCTTTTCCGCCATTCATGGGTGAAACATACTGTGAAATCTGTATTATTTCTGGAACTGAATCAGCAGGGCAAGTTGGCAATCCGACCCTTCTCATCACTTCGTAATCAGGAAGGTCGTCGCCCATGTAAAGAATGTTTTCCGGATCGATGTTGTTTTCAGAAATGTATGATTTGAACGTATTTAACTTATCATTAATTCCCTTGTACACATCCTGCACTCCCAGTGCCTTCAGGCGCATGACAACACCCTCAGATTTTCCTCCTGTGATGATGCAGATTCGGAAGCCCTTTTCTACGGCCTGCTTGATGGCATATCCGTCGCGGATGTGCATGGTGCGAAGCAGCTCCCCTTGTTCGGTGACCAGTAGTGAATTGTCGGTCAGAACGCCATCAACATCAAAAATGAAGGTGTCTATGTTTTTGAATTTTTCCAGTAAGTTCATTTCTTAAGCACTTAAATAGATTTTTCTGAAAGGAATTCCAGTAGCCGCTCATAAACAAGATCCATTGGAAGGCCCATGATATTGGAGTAGGTGCCTTCGATTTTCTTGATCTTGCAAAGTCCGATCCACTCCTGTATGGCGTATGCGCCTGCCTTGTCGTAAGGTTGGTATTTTTCTATGTAATAACCAATTTCTTCATCACTAAGTTCAGCGAAAAACACCTTTGATACACCCGAAAAAAGGGAGGTTTTTTGATGGTCCATAATACAGACACCCGTAATAACCTCGTGCATTTTTCCGGACAATTTTTTCAGGATGGATACCGCATCATGGTAATCTGCCGGCTTATTGTAAATGACCCCCTCCAGAATGACCACGCAATCGGAAGCAATGATGAGCTCATCGGGAGAAAGGTTGGTTATGGCCGCCAGTGCTTTCTTGTGTGCGAGGTATTCCGGCACTTCTCTTACCGGCATGTGGTCGGGGAATGACTCCTCGACGTCTGTGGCCCGCACGGTGATGCTGAAACCGGCATCTTCCAAAAGTTGCTTTCTGCGCGGTGACTGCGATGCCAGTACTATTTTTCTGTGGTTGTTCAGCTGCTTCATTGGATAAGGGTGTAAAGGTAAAAAAAAATGTTCAATTGCCGGGCAGGTCAGATCCCTGATGCATTGAGCGTATTTTAGTGCCGATTTGTTAAAATTAATATAATATTTGAAAATAAAGTTGCGCTTATCAGAAATAGGTATTAATATTGCCTTATTGAACACGGGAGGAATATTATTTTTCCTTTTTATCGATCACCAAACTTTTCATTATCGGGTAAAAACTTTACATTATTTATTGCATAATTATTAATTGGTTAGAGGTGTATCTAATTGTTAAACAGCAGTTTAAAAATTTGTACCCTGTGGCGATTAATTTAAACAAGAATAATGATGAAGCTTTTATCTCTTTCCGACCAGGAGCTTATTGCTCAGTATTTGTTGGGTGATGAGCGTGCTTTTGAAGAACTACTCAAGCGCCACCAGCAAAAAATTTACACAACTATTTACTTGTTTGTCAAAGACCAAGATTTGGCCGATGATATTTTTCAGGAGGTATTCATCAAAATCATTGATACCCTCCGGAAAGGCAAGTACAACCACGAAGGCAAATTTGTTCAATGGGCTATGCGAATCGCCTACAACATGTGTGTGGATTATTTCCGCCGCAACAAGCGCAAGCCGACTATGGCTATCCAGTCTGATGAATTCGACATTTTTAACGTCATTCCGCTGGCGGAGGATAGTGTGGAGGAACGCATCATGAAAAGTCAGACGCATGCCAAAATCCGCCAGTTGGTAGATATGTTGCCTGATGAGCAGAAAGAAGTGGTCATTTTACGGCACTTTGCAGACATGAGTTTCAAGGAAATCGCTGCGCTGACCAGGGTCAGCATCAACACTTCCCTTGGTCGCATGCGCTATGCACTGATCAACATCCGCAGGATGATAGAAGAGAAGGAAATTATTTTACAGTAATCAAGTTACCCCCTAATGCCATTTCCCCTTCTTTGCAAAAAGGAGGGGATTTTTTGCTTATGCTGCACTATTTTATTGTTTACAAACCTTACCAAACCATCAGTCAGTTTACCCCCGAGGTGCTTGGCGATAAGACCCTGGCCGATCTTGGTTTCAGGTTCCCGAAAGATTGCTATTCTGTGGGTCGACTCGACAAAGATTCAGAGGGCCTTCTGCTGATTAGCAACGACAATTACCTCAAAACCAGATTTTTGAATCCGTCAGCCAACCATATTAAAACCTATTATGTGCAGGTGGAAGGGATGATTGATGAGGAAGCCCTCGAGAAACTCCGGCGCGGAGTGGACATCTCCGTGAACGGAAGCAGATATCATACATTGCCTGCAACCGCAGAAGTATTACATACTGAGCCTTCCTTGCCCTTTCGTAATCCACCAATTCGAACGCGCAATGAAATACCTACCAGCTGGATTGCCATCTGTATTCGAGAGGGAAAAAATAGGCAGGTAAGGAAAATGTGTGCAGCAGTGGGATTTCCTGTGCTGCGCCTGGTCAGATACGCCATGCAGGACCTTGCGATAACCGACCTATCGTCTGAAATAGTGACTGCGGTAGACAGGAAAACCATCTACCAAAAACTGAATCTCTCATGAAGTTCAGGTTTTCCATTATCTTTGTCTGTCATGTTGTTTGATTTTTTTCGCAGAAAAAACCACCTCCGGTATTCCGATGAGCAACTACTGGAGGCTTACCGCGAGTCTGATGACAACGAGGCATTGGGTGTGCTGTATGACAGACATCTGGAAATGGTCTTCAACACCTGCAACCGCTACCTGGAGAATGAAGCAGCAGCCCAGGATGCCGTTCTCGACATTTTTGAGCAACTCTGCTTAAAAGTCAGGCAACACGATATCCGGCATTTTGGCAACTGGCTGCATATTTTGGCAAAAAACCATTGCCTGATGCAGTTGCGAAAGAATAAACAGCAGGTAATTGTGTCCATCGAAGACTTTGGCCATCTGCATTCACCTGATGAAACAGTGGAGGCACAACAGCTAAAAGAGCATGAATTTGCAATACTGGAGTCCTGTCTGAAGGAACTACCCTCAGCGCAAAGTACGGCAGTCAGCCTGTTTTACCTGGAGTCCAAAAGCTACCGTGAAATTGCAACGCTGATGGGAGAGGATGTGGACAGCGTCCGATCTTATATTCAAAATGGTAGAAGAAACCTCAGGATTTGTATGGGTTCAAAAATTACACGATGAGCGCGGGAGATCTAAAAGACAAAAGGCAGGCATTTAATCGTTTAATGCACGATTTGCACCAAGATTCTCTGCATCAGGAAGCCAATGAAGAGCGCGGTTTGCCGCCCAAAATGTCTCATTCAGCCGCGATTTCCGATCTCAGAAGCAGACTTAAAAAACGTTATCGTCGCAGCAGGCTATCGCCAACTCGCATGTATCTGCCCAGAGTGGCGCTGACAACTGCGATATTGTTATCCTCTGCAGCGGCCCTCGTGTACATGCAGCGCCTAAAAAT
>CANHEE010000041.1 GCA_947459655.1 Lewinellaceae bacterium | reverse complement strand
GTAATTTCACTTCTTCTCGGCTGTATGGTTCTTTTTTCGGGTTTGGTTGTCCGATCTGAATCGGTGAAACGGGTAGGTCTTGCAATCTTTGTTCTTGCCGCTGTATGTTCTGTATTGACGGTTTTAACCGGTAACGAGTCGGCCGAAGTTTTTGGCCATTCAGATCAAATACTCAATGCAACAATAAATCAGCACAGACAAGCCGCCGAAACCTTTGCTTTGCTTAGTTACATGTTGGGTATAGCTGCCTTGCTCGGATTATGGACCAGTTTCCACAGGCATGCGGTAGCCTCCTTTATAGCCATTTTTTGTCTTCTATTCTGCATCATGGTCTTGCGTTATGGCATACCGGCCGCAACGACCGGGACCTCAATCCGGCACACAGAAATCAAGTCAACGCAAGTGCCAAACAGCGAACCTGAGCCGATGAGAAAAGACAACGATGATTGATTGGGTGTACTGAAAATCTTCGGGCAAGCAGGTCATATTGCTATTCTGAAGTTTTGATGAATATTCAGCCCTTATATGTCGGGTCAATCTCCGGCTTCTACCATTTTCGTGCGTTATTTGTTTGCTCGTTTATCGCTGATTTTCAGTTTGATTTTACTACATTTGCATAGATAAATGTACTAGGATGACTATACACTTTGGTTTAAAATTAGACGGGCAGGTTTATAGCCGTGATTTGATGGGCTGGGTTGTCGGACCATCAAAAATGCTTGAACTTCTGGCAGAATGGCTAGGTCTGCAGGAAAACTTCCGAGAATATGAGTATATCAGAATTGAGCACTATCGTAAAGCAATAGATATTTTCTTGCAGCAATATCCATCGGCATTTTTCAGCGCATCCTATCAGGCAGACCCGTTTGCTACGGCTTCCGAGATTCTACTTCGCAGAGATGAACTGAAATCCTCAGGATTTGATTTTTCAACGATGGAAACCAATCTGCCGGAACGTCTATTTGCCTTTTGCGGGATAGAAACCATTCTTAACGCCGGAAGCAACCCGCTTCCAAGGGGAGAATGTGAAATCATCGCTGAGATTACTATACTGCTACCGCAATTCCAACTCCCTTTCAACAAGCTTTTGCTGTATGATATGCTTGAGCACTTTCCACCTCAATGGCAGAAAATTGTAAATGCATTGCAAAAAGCCAATGGTGTAGAGGTGCAATTCGCAGCAATTGATTCTTCCTCATTGCCTGATTTTCACAGTGGTCAGTGTACTGATTTGCAGGTATTTCAACAAATGCTTGCCACCAATAAGTCTGGCCATTCAGAGCCTTTGAATGACGGGTCGCTGGTAATCGTTCGTGCTGAAAAAGAAAACGATCTTGCAGAGTGGGCGGCTAAATTGCTCAAAGACAATCCTACCTTTTGTCCCGTTTTTCTTCTTCCCGAAGCGTCGCGTTTGCTTGATTCTGCCTTTGTAATGGAAGGTGTGCCTGCTATGGGAATTGCTTCGGCATCTTCTGCCCGTTCCGTGCTTCAATTGTTGAAGCTGGTAACGGCTTTTTTGTGGAAGCCGGTCGATCCATACCGGATAATGGAATTTCTTTCTCTTCCGTTAAAACCCGTAGATGATCGTCTTGCATGGGTGATATCGCAGGTAATGTCTGAAAAACCGGGATTGTACTCGCAGTTATGGGCTGCCAGAATCCAGGATTTTTGGGAGAAAGCCGAACTTCGCTATAGAAATGGGCGGGAAGCAGAATTAAAAAAAATCAAAAGTCAGTACGCGTTCTGGTTTGAAAGACGCCGCTATGAGCAAAGCAGTAAAGTTCCCAAAGTGGCTGTAATTTCGGTCTTTGAATTCCTTAGAGATTGGGCAGCAGAGAGTTATGGCAGCCATAAATCTGCCAGTCTGCTCGTATTGGCGTCCCAGTCAGACAAAATCGTAGAGCTTTTGCAAGCAATATCTCAAAAAGATCTTGGATATCTCGAGTTGGAACGCATAGTTCGTGTAGTTTATGCCTCATCCCCTTTGATGCTCGAAAAAAGAGAAAAAGGCTCCCCAGATTACTGTCAACATGGTGGAGCGGTTATGGCGGAGGCAGATTCAATGGTATGGTGGAATTTCACAGAGCAGCCTTTGAGTCCTCCTGTGGCATTCTGGTCTGAAGAAGAAAGGAGTTTTCTTGATAAAAGCGGGTGTAGTTTACTGGATACTGCCTATTGGACTGCTACACAGATTCAGCATCGAAACAGACCTGTACTGGCTGTTAGGGAAAGGCTTTTTTTACTCATTCCCCAGTTTGTTCGAGGAAGTCAAACATTGGAACATTCGCTGATGGGCTACATAAAGGCGGCTTTCAAAAATTATCAAAAGCTAGAAATTCATATTGATTCTGCAAAATCGATTGAGGGAAGTATTGCCCGAATGTTTCGGCTGCAGGAGAAAGATGATGTGCAAATGATTGTGCGTCAGGCACCAGATGCTTTCATTAAAATTCCCGGTTTGTCACGATGGAAAAAACTTCGCGATTACGAAACGCCCACCAGCTTGGAGGATTTGTTGTATTTTCCTTACAAGTGGGCCTTTAACTATAAAGCCAAACTTCAACCGGGAGCTATTCTGAGCGTAGCCAAGGACAGTAGGTTGATGGGTAATCTTGCGCACCGGGTTTTTGAATTGATGCTGAAGGAAGATTTCAGTTTATGGAATCAGTCTTCCGTCAGCGCATGGATAGACAATCAGGTTCCCGATATTTTGTTTAAAGAAGGTGCTACATTTCTAATGTATGGTCGTGAGCAGGAAAAATCTCGCTTCGTTTTTCGGTTGAAATATGCTGCTTGGACGCTCATCACACTGATCAATAAGAACGGTTGGAAAGTTGTCGCGACAGAACATTCAGTAGAGGGTGATTTCAACAATACAAGCATCAGGGCCAAACTAGACCTGCTGCTGGAAAGAGGTGATGAAAAGGCAATTGTTGACCTCAAATGGTCGGGTTACACAAGGAGAAAAGAACAGCTGAAAAACATGGAGGATCTTCAGCTGGTGATGTACGCTGATTTATTAAAGGAAATACAGCTTCCGTACACGGCCTATTACATTCTCGATAATGCTAAAATGCTGGCAAGGGATCATCAGGCTTTCCGCGAAGCCGAAATAATTAAACTCGAGGGAAATACTCCTGCTGCTGTACACAATATTATCGCAAACAGAATGATTTCCACATTTGATTGGAGAAAGATACAACTCGAGAATGGCATCATCGAAATGCGAACAAAAGATAATGCCGGCGAACTGGAGTCAGTTTACGACGAAGAGGGTATCGACCTTCTTTCTATGCTTGAAATGAAAATGGAGTCTGCAATGTGGGATGACTACAAAACACTTACCTCCGGAATCCGGTAATGAAGCTACATTATGCAGATGTTCTCCTATTATTAAGAAAAGGAGGTGATCCAGACTGCGTTAATGCATCGTTAAACCCGTTTTTATTTACCGGATAACATCTACTTTTGCGTTCGGATGTATAAATAGTATGCAGAATCTTGAATTTAAAAAATCCAGAATATGGTTGTTTTGAGACTGATTAGCACGATTTGTCTGAGTATTTTCTCATTTGCTTCTTTTTCCCAGCGGTATGCTGACTGTGTCAAAGCCAAAGAAATCTGCAAAAAGGGTACACATGAATTTCTGAAAGCAAGTGGAGAAGGTAGGGATCAGTTTGAATCATTCCCAACACCCTGTTTCGAAAACGGAGACGTGAGGGGGAATGCCGAAATGAACTCAGTGTGGATTAGGTTCAAGATTGCAAAAAGCGGAAGTCTCAAATTTACCATTCGACCGAAGAAATACGACGATGATTTAGATTTTGTGGTCTACAAACTACCCGACGGAGCGTGTTCTTCAAAGCGAATAGTCCGCTGTATGGCAGCTGGAGACAAAGTTTATCCAAGTTTTTGCATGGGTGCTACAGGACTGAGAGACGATGAAAAGGATATCAGTGAAGATGCCGGCTGTAACGGGGACAAGAATGGCTACCTTAAGCCATTGAATGTCAAGGAAGGAGAAGAGTATGTATTGTTGGTAAGCAATGTCACAACAGAAGGCGAGGGGTTTTCGATAAGGTTTTATGGGTCCTGCATGCTGCCTTGCGATGAAGAGAAAAAACCTGAAAATCCAGTCAATAAAGATGCAAAGCAAACAGAGCCTGAAAATAGTGTTGCAGCAGCGCCTGAGAAGCCGGTCGCACCTCCGCCTGTACAGAAACCCGAAAAACCTGTAGAAACCAGTTCTGAAACGGAACTAACCCAAAGCAGCGCCCCAGCAGAGATAGAAGGAAGAAAAACGGTTGTTAATAAAACAATAGGTGTGAGCAGTCGTAAAATTACACTCAAAGTATGGGACAATTCAGTAGAAGATGGTGACATTATCTCAATCTACATAAATGGTGTCAACAGGTATCCCAATATTTTGCTGACAACCAGACCGCAGGAATTTGTTTTGGATCTGGATAGAGGAGAAAATTTCATTACAGCCCATGTGGAGAGTTTTGGTAAAAGAGAACCAAACACAGCAGCTATCAGTGTAAATGATGGCAAAAAGACACAGAAACTGACCCTGAGTGCGACTAGAAATCAGGAAGAGACAATGAAGGTTATGGTAGAATGATGCCATCGTAACCGACTTAGTTCCAAAACTTACATATGAATTTTACTTATATAGATACTGAAAAGCAGCTGCTTGATTTTATCAATGATAACAGGGACATCAAATGGATGGCTTTCGATACAGAATTTGTTGGTGAAAAAAGGTACCATCCTTTACTCTGCCTTATTCAGGTGGTTACCGAAAATGGGTCTTACATCATCGACCCCATTCCCTTACCAAGTTTGAGTCCATTTTTATCTCTGATCGAGAATGAAAGGATTGTCAAAATCACCCACGCAGGAGACAATGATTATCGGCTACTCAACAATCTTTACGGTGTTGTCCCGAAGAATATTTTTGATACCCAGGTTGCTGCGGCATTTATTACCACAACATATCCAATATCCTTTCAGAAACTTGCCGATCGTGAACTGAAGGTGAGAATTCCCAAAGGTTACACTGTAACGGACTGGGAAATGCGCCCACTTAATCCCAAACACTTACAGTATGCCATCAATGATGTCATTTATTTGCCTGAGTTGTGGAAAATAATGAGCAAAAGGCTGGAGGAAAGAAAGCGAACGACTTGGCTAAAAGATGAACTTTCCAAACTGGAGCGACCTGATTATTATGAGATAAACCCGATAAAGGAGGCATTGCAGAGCAATCTGCTGCAAAACCTTTCTCAGCGTGATCAGATTTTCCTCATCAGATTGCTTGCATGGAGAAGGACAGAGGCGGAGAAAAGAAATATCTCCCGGGAAATGATGTTGCCTTTCAAATCAATCGGAATGATTGTCAAAAACATACACGAGGGCAAGTCCGCCCTGAAGCACAACCGAATGATCTCTGATAAGTTGATGGAAAAAAACTGGTCAACGTTCAATGAACTCTACCTTGCAAAGCCTACTGATGAAGAAAAAGCCATCATTGAAAAACTTCCCAGAATGGAAGAGGAAACTCCGATGCAGATTCTTTCATTCGACTTTTTACATCTTCTTATTCGCTCCCGATGTCTGGAGCAGAACATTGCACATAGTCTGGTTTTACCAAAATCTTCTCTTAGGGAAGTTGTTGAAAATGACACCGTAATGAGGGAATTATTCAGCAACAGCTGGAGAAAAGAGTTGCTTGGAGAAACGATAATGACCTGGATAAGTGAACACCGTCCAATGCAATTTGTCATAGAAGGCGACCACTGTAGGGTATCTATGGAGAATTGAAACCTATTATTTTCAGTTCAATCCTCTCATTAATGACCAATGCCTGACTTCCGTATGCTTCGCAGTCCTTACCCTTACAAATTGGAGACCTATTTCCCCATCCGTTGATAGTAAGCCGCTCATTATCAATTCCCCCAGAACGCAATCTCTTTGCAATTGCTAGTGCTCTTCTTTTACTGAGATCCCGGTTAGCTTTGTCTGACGTAGCACTGAAGCAGTGTACATTTATCTGGTAATTAAAGGGATAGTGCTGTAACAACGATATGAGGGAGTCAAGTTGCCAGGATGTGGTACTGTCTTTAGCCAGTTTGCTTCCATTAAAAGATATTTTATCCAGAATCCAGTTTTCGTTGAGTAAATTGCTGTCCGGTCTCTGCCCCAAACGTTTATGTAATTCTGTTAATGTGCAAAAATGGAAAAGGCTGCAAAAATCCATTTGCGAGGCTTCAATAGTCAGGTGATTAGCCGCATCGATACTCAATTTTTTTCCACTGACTCCAGCCTCTGAGGGCCCTTTATCACTTGGATTATTTTGTTGTACTCCAAAAATAGAGCTACTGTCTCGGTTCCTGAAAAAAAAGATATCATCATCACCTCCATTCCTTGAAGAGCTGAACGCGCCGGCATTTCTCTTGCTGAAAAATGTAAATGAAATGTCATCTAGGGCGGAGTTCAAAGGTTTACCAAGATTTATTGGTGGTGTCCAGCTTCCAAGACTGTCGCGGGTGGAGACAAACAAATCAAATCCTCCATAGCCGGGGTGTCCTTTGGAAGCAAAAAACAAACGGCCCTCAGCATATATGCTTGGATAGCCTTCCGAAAACGGAGTATTGATGACAGTCCCCAGATTTTCAATTGCACGCCATGTCCCGTCCTGATTCAGCGTTGTATGATAAATATCTGTTCGGTTTTTGCTATTTGGCTTTCCACTAACAAAGAAAAGTTCATTTCCATCGGCTGATATGCAGGGGTGCATGAAGTTCATTTCCTCTGAACAAAATGGAAGCATTTCCGGATTTTTCCATCCGTGCCCGTCTGCTTCTACGCGGAAAATTTTAATCAGATAGGTCCCGTTTTTAGATGCGAAAGTGCTGTTTTGCTCAAAATAGGCAAACTTGCCGTCTTTGGTACAAGAAAAAGCACCTGTATTATAGTTCTGTTGGTTTATATTTCTGCCATACAGTGCCGGTTCTCCGAATAAGGTGTCACCTAAAATTTTGCTTTCGTATATGTTGAGGTAATCCCTGCCAGTTACGTTTGATTTTTCTTTGAGCAATCTGAATCCCGGATTTCTGTCTGAGTTGAAAATAAGTGTATTATTGAGAAAAAACGGTGAATTATCGTCCTGTTCACTATTGCGGGCGAATGGAACAACCACCACATCAGGGAAATATGGTCGTATTAATTTAATGGCGTCCAGATTGCGTAGTGCTGTTTGGGCATTAAGCAAGTCTTTGGGTTCTACCTGTAGGTATCTCCTGTACATTAGTGCGGCACTATCATATTGTTCTCTTTGGGTGAGAGACTCGGCGAAGTAGTAGAAAATTTCTGGCTTGACCTGCTCCCTTGAAACGAGTTCGGTGTACAATTCATAAGTCTTTTCCAGCTGGTTGCACATCCTGTAGCAAAATGCAAGTCTGGTTTTCACATGACTATTGTTGTTTTTTTGGAGTTGTTTCTCGTATAGCTTCGCTGCAGCATTATATTGCCCCGATCGGAAGTAGCTGTCTGCTTTAATCTGTGCACAAAGAAAGCTATCCGTTTTAATCAACCAGAATACAGCTATGCACGCGATAATAACAAACCTATTTGTACTCATCTATCATGAAATCAATCAAAAAGCTGACCAATTTATTTTAAATCAACAGCGTGACGGGGTTAAAAATTGAGCTGCAGATTCCTAAGTGCTTCAAATGGATTCAGTTTATTGATGTTCAGCACAAATGAGATTTTCTGTGCGTAGGTTGTTCTTTTATCGTAGTATATGCTCTTGCTTTCGAGTGTCCGCCAGCCATCAGCATCCCTGTATGGTATGGGAAAGTAAATCTCAAAAACATCTGGTACGATGATGGTTCCGATGCCAGCATTCCAAATTGATGCTAATTTGTTTCCAGATGGAACTACAGCAAAATCAAAGTAAGGCCTGATTCTAAATGGCAGTTGCAGTGGGAGATCGTAGCCCATCCCGGCGCTTGCCATCCAGCTGTTTGATAATAGGCCGGAACCCAGTGTTTTCAATCCACCGTCCTGCATGAAAAGTTGCTGAGAAAAAAATGATCCTCCGGAGCTGGGCCTCAGGTCAACTTTATCCCCAACGGGCGGGTAATAATAGCGCGGATTCCCTGATGAGCGGGCAACCAGTTGCTGGTCATACATGTAGTCAGTATTAAAAGGTCCAGGTCGGCCCGAACTGCGGAAGCCTACATTGGGAACAGGATTATCGTAAGATAAAAAACAACCGGCAAATGCGCGAATATGAATTGCCTCGTTTTTATGCTCAAGAAGAATTTTTTGGTTGAAAGTTGTAAAAACTTTTGCAAATCCACTTCCGTATTGTGCTGTAACATTCCAGTTGATTGGTTTCAGCAACAACGTGTTTTTGAAGGTGTATTTCAGTTCTGCTACTGCATAATTGCTTGAGGTGTCTCTGTATCTTTTTTCCTGGAAACTGATACCAATGGGTTCCTTTTCGGTTACTGACACCAGTCTGAATGCAATATTGTGGTTTTTACTGTCGTTGGCGTATTTTTTTCTGAAATCAGCACTTCCCCCTATCTGGTACCTGAAATATCTGCTGTTTGCTTCATAGTGGTTGTCATTGTTGTAGGAGTAGGTGCGAAACCCTGCCTGAGCATCCACTTTGTGTAAAATTCCTTTTTTAAAATAGACGGCCTTGTTTACACCGAAGGTTCCATTCCACTGCTTCTGTTCAAATGAGTAAAGCGGCATCAGATAAGTGTAGAAATTTGCAACCCGTGGAATGAGCGGTGTGTAAATTAATGCACCAAGCTGACCTTTGTCGTAGTGGTTATACGAAAAAGCAGGCAGCAGGCCGAAGGTCATCGGTCTGTTTGGATTTTCGAGCAAATTTATCGCTTTAACTTTAGGCAAATAATATCCCGATGGCAAATTCCCCTTGCCGTCAAGTTCGGCGGAACGGGTCTTAGAAGGAAGGAAGGCTTCGTGGTCAACAACAATTTTATCATAATCACCGGTGGGGAAAAGTATCCGCATTGATTTTTCACCTTTTGGCAGATTGTACATTCTTGTGGTAATAATCTGTTTGTTCTTTAGTCCGTTGATGGGAACAGGTATGTTGGTTCCTCGCGCGTGAATGGTAAGTGGAATTCCTTCGGTATCCTGAATGACCTTACCCGCAGGCCGGATACGGACTTCCGAATTGTTGGTCGTATTGATCAGGTCGTCAAAGAACCAGGAAAGATTAAGGTCTCTCACTTCACTTTCCCATAATTTTCTAAAATCCTCAGGATAGGGGTGTTTGAATTTCCAAAGCTTGAAATATTTTTGCATGACTTGATTAAATTTTTCTGTACCTACATACTGTTCCAAAAGCCCCATACTTTTGGCTGTTTTTTTATAAACAATCAGTCCGTAATTAAGGCTAAGATATTCTGCAGAATGCAGTTCACAAGGTTGGTCGTTCTCTTGTATGGCCATCCATCTGAAAGCAAGATTTTCCAGGCCGCTATCTGCAGTAATCCCAATATTTAGTCCTTTTTTCTTTTTCTTCTCGGAATTGTCCTTGCTGTTGGCGTAATACTCTTTATTGTAAGCCTCCTCGTAGAATGAGTTCATGCCTTCATCCATCCACGGATGTTCTCTTTCGTTTGAAGCGAGAATGCCATAAAACCAATTGTGGCCAACTTCATGTGTTATCACGATGTCCAATCCCTTCTCGTCACCTACCTGATCAATAACGGTAATCATCGGGTATTCCATTCCGCCACCTGCACTTAGAGCCGATTGAACAGCTGTGGCATGAGGGTAAGGGTAGTTTCCAACCCGCTTTGAGTAGTATTCGACTGATCGCTTCACGTACGATGCCGCTTTGTTCCACAGATCTCTCTGAAAGTCGGTAAACATTGCATAGCAATCAACTTGAGACCCGTCTGATAGGGTAGCCACCTCTTTTGTTACATAAAAACGCTTATCTGCAAACCAGGCAAAATCATGAACATTTTGAGCAAGGTAGCGGATGGTTTTCGTTTTTTCAGATGAAGGTGGAAAGACCTGCTGTTTATTTGTCTGACTTTTAGCTGTGTCCAGCGCTACCTTGGTTGCCTTAATTTTTGATTCTAGAAATGCAGACTCTGATTCATTTTGCAGCACGCCTGTAGCACCCACTACATAGTTTTCCGGTAGGGTAATGCTGACATCGAAGGATCCGAATTCAGAATAGAATTCGCCCTGATTGAGGTAAGGCATTGCGTGCCAGCCCCTGTTGTCATAAACCGCAGGTTTTGGGTACCACTGTGTCATTTGGTAGCTTTGCCCTACATGACCCAGACGGGAGAAGGAAGCGGGAATTTTGAGTTCGAAAGGTGTGCTGAAATGAGCCTTTTCACCACTAAGCAGTGGCTTTTCAAGATGTAAAATAGCGATATCTGCATCTTTTTTGCTGATTTCCAGGCGTACTTTCCGGTTTTCGGCACTAAAGTTCAGACCTGAAAAAAATCCCAAGTCTGCTTCCTTTGCATACAGGAATTTCTTTTTCCGGTTGACAATCTGCTGTTTCGCAAATGCAGTTTGTTGATTTTTATATGCATTGCCCCATAAGTGCATATGAATTTCATTCAGTGTGTCAGGTGAATTGTTAACGTACTCGATATCAATTTTTCCTTTCAGAGTGTGATTCTTGTCATCAAGTACTACATTAATACGGTAATTAACCTCTTGTTGAAAATAGGTAACATTCTGCGCGGAGAGGCTCAGGCCAGAGCAGAGTAAAGCAAGTAAATTGCAGATTCTTCTCATATCATTAATCTTTTTCTATTAAAATGTTCTTCTGGCAGTGACGAATGTACGCCTGTAATACTCAGAAAAAAGGTTGTCTTCCTTTACGCCCGTATTGGCGGCATGAATAAACAATACTACTTCCTTATCCCTGATTTCAGTAACCAATCCAACGTGCGAAATTTTACGATCATTTTTTTTGGTGGCAAAGAAAACCAGGTCTCCAGGGCGCACATGTTCAAAAGCGATTTCCCGCCCTACAGTGGCCTGTTCAACGGAAGTTCTGGGTAATTTCATTCCCACTTCCTCGAAGGTGCTGTAAACCAAACCTGAACAATCATAACCAGTTACAGTCGTTCCACCGGCTCTGTACGGTGAACCGATTTTTTTTCTGGCCAGGTCAATGACTTTTTGAGAAAGAGTGTGTTCACTTTTTCCTGTTGGTTCAGATATTTTTGTTTGGTGAAAAATGCCGCAAGAAGACAGTAGCAGGGAAAGCGATATTCCGGCAGCCATTCTGCTGAAACTCATAACCTATTGATTAAATTTCTGTTAAAGAAATACAATTGGCTCATAAAGTATTTATTTTTGTGGGCCCACATAGAAACGCAAATGTAAAGCTAAAAAATAAAGTTATCAGATTCAATTCTATGAAAATAACATTTTTAAGTGCCTTTACAGCACTTTCCTTCAGTGCATTATTATCCTGCACAACACAGAACAAAGCACTGAAAGCAAGTGTTGCTCCTGAAAAGTCGGGACAGGAAGCTGTAGCAAAACCAAGAAACTGGGCTCGTGAATTAATTCGCTGGGATACCGACATGGTTGACTACGGCACTGTCAGGAAAGGTGAAAGCAGGGACCATACTTATCGGTTTACCAATATCGGCAAAGAAAATGTAGAAATTCAGATGTGCACTGCTTGCAGTTGCACTACACTGGATTGGACGACAAAAATCATTAAGCCAGGAGAAACCGGTGAAATTGTATCACATTTTGAAAGCAGGGATAAAGAGAAGTCAGAAACCATTAGTATAACGGTTATTCTCAAGAATACAGATCCGGTAATGAATTATCCGATTGTAGATGAAGTGAAATTTCATTTTGACCTTGTTCAGTAATTTTACATATATAAAATAAATGATATTTATATAAATCAGTATTTGTGTTGATTGCAAAAAAATAATTATATGATTCTTTAAAATTGGCATACATATTGCGCATGTCTAACATGTGTAAGTTTTGGTTTAAAAAAGGATCGTAAAATTCGTTTCATGCCTGCAAAAAGTTGCGGGCTTTTTTTTTGCCTTCAATTGCATCTAAAACAAGAAAGCCCTTCGTCGTTATTGACGAAGGGCTTTCTTTACAGTAGCGTATAGCAGAATTATTGCTTAATTACTTTCTGGGTGAATATAGTGTTCTGCTGGCATGAAATGTAGTAGATGCCACTTGCAAGATCTTTCATGTCAAAAGTAAGTAGGTTTCTTCCTTTTACCGCATTGTAAGTCTGGTTTCTGATTACTTTGCCGTTTGCATCAGTAAGCATAAACTCTAGGATTTCAGAAGTAGAACTTTCGAAAGAAAGGTTTGCTACATCGGTAGTTGGATTAGGAGATACGGTCAGACCAGTTTTCGTGTTTTTAACAACTGCTGTCTTTACTTCTGAGGTTAGACTAACAGGCATTTCAACCGGAGCAGGAGTGATAGAGGTTTTCTTGTCGTCACCTACGATTGCAGTCTTAGGGAAGTTATTGATTCTCCACTTAAGATCAATTTTATCAGCAGGCTTGATGATGTCAAATTCCAAAGTTACCAAGTCTGTCCCTTTCTTGCTGATAGGTAGGATGTTGGCTTTGGTTTTGCCAAAATAAGCTGTGTTTACTGTTAGAAGACCTTTTTCAAGGTTAGAACCCACCAAGTTGGTCGCTCTGAATGCCTCATCAGGAAATGCATCAGATACTACCACAGGGTTAGCAAGATTTTCAACAGGGTAGTTGAAACGGAGGTTGTTAGAGCCAAGTGCAAAATTCTTAGCAGCGCTCATCTGAAGCGTTACGCGGAACTTGTTGCCATCAACTGTTGGTTTGACAAATGCTACGGAGTATTGAGCTTGAGCGTTTGCTCCAACAAACAATAATGCTGCGAAAATAAGTTTTTTCATAAATAAATATTTTGGTTAATAATGTTAAAGAATTTTAGAATGACAATAAGTTCTACAAAAATATAAAAGTATTTTTATTCCCTATCATAAGTCGCAAAAAAATTATAATTTTTTTTCAGCATTCAATCCCATTGTATTCTACCAGAATGATTTTTTTAGAGTGGTCGTTAAGCAATCATTACATGTGGTTTTAACAAGTGGTAGTACGCAGCGAAGTGAATTAATTACAAGATAGGTCTTGCTCAATTCTTTTCTTACACCATTTTCCTGTGCCAGCTGTTACCCAGTTTTTTTAAAAACGCAGTGCTAAATTCATCTGCATCGGTAAGCAGGGTATCAAAAACCATGGTATCATCATTAATTTTTCCTGTGGCGAACAATTGTGCAAATGTACTCCTGTCAACAGTTTTCACAGAGCTTCCCTCCACATAAGAAAAAAGATACCGATTGAAAAAGTCAACACTATATGCATTTCCTAATTCCTGCACAAAACGCATCGCCTTGTCTATAGAGCAACCACTCGCACCGAAACGACTTTCATCCACTACCAGAACCACGAATCTGTTGTGCAGCAGTTTGCCCCCTGCACTCAGCAAATTTCCGTGACTTGACCACTCGGCAGTAAAGTGATCCAGTTTATGCTGAATCTCTACACTTTCAAATTCGCTGAAGGGTCTGTCGCTTTGGAAAATTCTAATCATGGTGTACTTTGTACTTCAGAAAGCTAATTTTCTGATTTTTATGCTCACTTTACAATGTTTGGTTCAATTTTCTTCGGTTGATTAGCCTAACGGAAAGAGTATTACCTTCTCATGTCATTTAGAATTAGTTCGGCAAGGTCATAAACCATAACATCTTCCTGTCTGTCTTTCGCTTTCATTCCATCCTGAAGCATGGTGATGCAAAATGGACAATTTGCTGCCACTATTCCGGCACCTGTTTGCAATATTTCCTCGGTTCGCTCCACATTTATACGCTTTTCACCGGGTTCATCTTCCTTGAACATTTGTGCGCCGCCGGCACCGCAACATAATCCGTTGGCTTTGCTCCGCTTCATTTCAACGAGATCAGCATCAAGGCTCTCCAGCAGACTTCTCGGAGCTTCGTAGACACCGTTAGCCCTTCCGAGATAGCAAGAATCATGATAGGTTATTTTCTTTCCCTGGAAGGAGCCATCTTCTTTTAATTTCAAGCGGCCTTCCTCAATAAGTTGCTGCAAGAAACGGGTATGATGCAGAACTTCATATGTGCCTCCCAGTGCCGGGTATTCGTTTTTCAGCGTGTTAAAGCAGTGCGGACAGGCTGTGATAATTTTCCGAACGTTATACATGTTGAGGGTCTCAATGTTTTTCAGTGCAAGCATCTGAAAAACAAATTCGTTTCCAGCACGACGCGCTGGATCTCCCGTACAGCTTTCCTCATTTCCAAGAATGGCAAATGAAACGCCGCATTCATTGAGTATTTTTGAAAATGCGATCGTAATTCTTTGGGCGCGGGCATCATAGCTTCCTGCGCATCCCACCCAAAAAAGTACTTCAGGTTCCTTGTTTTCTGCTGCAAAAGCAGCCATGGTTTTCACATCCATTGTGGTGATTTTAATCGGAGCCAAGGTAGGGAAGTTTTTGATTTTGTCAAAAAAATCATTGCTAATTTATAGAATTACGTGCAATGCAAGCGTCCAAAATACAATGTAAATGTACATTGTTGGACTTGCTTTCTTTTTTAAATTATTTTGACGTCAAGCCTGCGGGATATTTTATAACTTTGCGCGGTAAATAAATAAAACTACTTCTAATGCACAGTGTAATCAAATATGTACTGATTTCCTTTTTTCTTTTTGCTTCCTTACAGCAACCAACTGCGCAGATTTGTGCTAAATTCTCGGGTAAGTTGAGCAACTTTACCCAGGACTCCATACTGGTTAGAAATGCGAATCAAAAATATGTCAAGGTTATCAGAGTTAATAAAGACGGAACTTTCAGTGACACTTTACGGGTAATCAATGGCACTCACGTGGTGATTGCAGGTGGTCAGTATGACTACATGTTTTTGAAGAATGGTTTTGACCTAAATCTCGAAGCAGATGTTGCAGATTTTACTGCTACCGCATCATATAGCGGAAAGGGATCTGAGAACACTGCCGCGATGAAAGAACTTTTTAAACTAGAGGAGAAGGAATTGGATGAGAGTAAATTTAATGAGCTTGATTCAACTGCCCTTTTCAGTGCATTTTCTGCAACAGAGCGGAAAATGGATCAGTTCTTTAACACACGTAAAAATCTGGATGCTGATGCATTAACATGGATGGTCAGATATTCAGGAGATAATCTTGTGCAGATGAAGCGATACTACTTCGCTTCTGCGTCATTAAAAAAGGTTCTTCCGGCAGGTTCACCATCTCCAGAATTTTTCAATTATGAAAATTACAATGGTGGGACAACATCTCTGAAAGACCTCAGAGGGAAATTTGTTTATGTTGATGTGTGGGCAACCTGGTGTGGTCCATGCAAGGCCGAAATACCCAACCTAAAAAAGTTGGAAGAGGACTACCACAATAAAAATATTGCCTTTGTCAGTATCTCCATTGATGATCCCAGGCGTTCAGGTGGTGGAAACATGGATGCAGTCAAAGCCAAATGGCGGGCGATGATAACTGATAAAAAAATGGGTGGCGTGCAGTTGATTGCCGACAACAATTGGAATTCTGATTTTGTGAAAGGCTATCGCATCAGCGGGATACCTCGTTTTATTCTGATTGATCCGGAGGGTAAAATTGTACTACCTGACGCACCAAGACCATCCAGTCCGAAAATCAGGGAGATTTTTAATAGATTAAAATTGTAGACCTACTTTAAAATGCCCGTTGAATGCAGAAATCCTCAACGGGCATTTTTTCTAACTAGATCACAAATTTTCACATGTTTACCCTTAGTCAGATCAACGTTTTTCCTGTAAAATCACTGGATGGTTATAGCCCATCTAAAGCGATAGTTGAACCCCAGGGACTTCAATATGACCGCCGCTGGATGATAACAGATGAGGCTGGTATATTCCTGACCAGGCGTACCATCCGGAAAATGACCGGTCTTCGAGCTGAGATTGCCGGAGATTGGCTCTGGATTGCTTCAAAGACTGACGCTAATAATAGCATAAGCATAGGAATAAATGATTCATCCGGTTCGCTGAATGTAAAGGTTTGGGATGACAGGGTCAAAGCTTTTTCTGTGAGCACAACTGCGGATGATTTTTTGTCAGATTTTTTGGGAGTAAAGTGTAGGTTGGTTAAACTTGATTACAAGGCGGATAGGCAGATTGATCGAAAATATGCACCTGAGGGTGCGTTTGTTAGTTTCGCAGACGCTTTTCCTTTTATGATTATAGGGTCGTCTTCATTTGCGGACCTCAATATCCGGCTAGAGAATAAACTACAGTCTTGTTCAGCACGATTCAGACCCAATTTTGTATTTGAAGGTGGATTACCATACTGCGAGGATCACTGGAAAATGGTGAAAATCGGTGATACAATTTTTTCCGGGAGAAAAAATTGTGGCAGGTGCGTCATGATCAATGTAGATCCTGATACCGGAGAGTCTAGTTCAGAACCATTGAATACCCTTGCAAGTTACCGCAAATCAGGAAATTCAATTCAATTAGGGCGGCACATGTGTCTTGGGTCTCCATTCCGGACTAAGGCTGAATATTCATATGTTAGGGTTGGGGATGAAATTGAAGTTCTAACCGTAAGTTAAAGATTAGTTAAACAACAACACGATAATCTTCTTTCTCTCCATTAGGCCGTTAAATTTGCTACCGCCGGTAAGGCGCATTCATTATGTTTGGTAGGTACTTTTTGCGTTTCTTTTTGCCGTTTTTTGTTATCGTAAGCGCATTTTGCGTTTCGAAACTACTGTCTTTTTCAGCTAATGTACACCCAAACTGCGCTCAAGAAAACATTCAAAGCAGCAGTTCAAAGACAGACTTACCATATTACTTCGCCAATACATCTTTTGACTCACAGGACGAAAATGAGGACGAGGACCACGAAAAAAGTACATCTTCATTAGAGTCACCTATATTATTAACATTTCAAACATCGGAGTCTTATATATTAGCAAAGGACAAATGCCGGTTTGTAAAATTGTTTTGCACGGGACGTTCTATTGTTCCTACGTACATCCTTCTCTGCTGTCTGAAAATCTGTCAGTAACTTTTCTTTCCATTATCCGGCTTTCCTTCGTTACGAAAGAAGATTCTTTTCTCTATTGCGGATACTCTTCCGGGCATCATTTGTTGGCATTTTGAAATTTCATTTTTTATATGAAATTAAGGCAGTCAGCTGTGTTTGATGAGGATAAAGTACTCCAAAAATTCGAGTATTATCTGTCATCGCAAACATCATTATCAGATTTCGCACGTCACAATTCCCATTATACTTTTCAGTACAGAAAGCTCTATGTTGTTATCAAAGATTCTTTGCAGTATGGTATTACTGTCAATGGATAATTACCGGGAATTGTGCAAAAAGGGTCGAAGTGGCAATGAAGTGCCAAACAGACTAATTATCAGCAGAAAGGATAAGACCCAACTCACTGAATGGCGAGAAAAAGTCCAAGCAAATGGAAATGGATACGCTTGTTCTTCACTTAATTTTCTGAATCCAATTTGATTAACTTCAGCGAGTAAGTTTCTATTACACGGCCTAATTTTTAAAACTATATCAAAAATGAAAAATTTAATCATTTTATCTACTGTCTTGCTTTTTATGATGGCAAGCTGTAAACATTCAGAGCACGTTAAACAAGAAGATTCAGAGCTTTTAGTCAGTAGCCCAATTGTTGTTGATACTTCCATCAACAAAGAATATGTATGCCAGATCAGGGCAAGCAATCATATTGAATTGCGCTCATTGGAGAGAGGATATTTACAAAAGATTTTTGTTGATGAGGGGCAGAACATCAAAAAAGGACAACCTATGTTTCAGATTATGCCTTTGATTTATCAGGCTGAAATGGAAAAGTCCAAAGCTGAGGTAAATTATGCTGAAATCGAGTACCAGAATACCAAAATTCTCTCTGATAAAAATGTCGTTTCAGAGCAAGAACTTGCATTGTCCAAAGCAAAACTTGAAAGGGAAAAAGCGGACCTGAAGTTGTCAAGTACCCACCTGAATTTAACAACCATTACCGCACCATTTAGTGGTATTATGGACAAATTCCACGTTCGATTGGGCAGTCTGGTTGAAGAGGGAGAACTGCTTTCAACCCTCTCGGATAATAGCAAACTTTGGGTGTATTTTAATGTGCCGGAAGCAGAATATTTAGATTATGTTGCCCGAATTAAAAAGGAGGGCCCTCAGAAAGTCAGATTGATGATGGCAAACAATGAAATTTTCAATCAGATAGGCACATTTGAGACCATTGAAGCAGATTTTAACAATGAAACGGGAAATATTGCTTTCAGGGCGACATTTCCAAACCCTCAGGGAATTTTAAGACATGGTGAAACGGGAACCATTTTGATGCCTTCGCACCTCAAAAATGCGCTTTTAATTCCGCAAGCGGCTACATTTGATATTCTGGACAAAAAATTTGTTTTTGTCGTAGATGACAAAGGAATTGTCACAGCAAAACAAATAACTGTAGGAATCGAGATGCCGCATGTCTATACGGTTACAAGTGGCTTAACAGCAAGTGATATCATTTTGGTGGACGGTTTGCGAAAAGTCAAAAGTGGAGACCAAATCAAAACCAAATTTAAGCCTTTCAGGGAGTTGATTGAAGAGTTACAGAATCTTCAAGCTGAGTAAAAATCAGATAATGGGCCAATGTAATAGTTGTTCATTCAGCCAATTATATGCAGATGAGGGTAGATCTGAGATTTACTGAAATAATTGTAAAACAAGTTTACTTCGAGCCTCTAGATGTAGAAATCTAAGGTTTTCATAAATTCAAAAAAGATGTTTAGTAAATTTATACAAAGGCCCGTATTGGCTATCGCATTATCTCTCGCGATTGTGTTCTTAGGAATATTGGCCATTTTTACGAGTCCCATTTCTCAATTTCCGGAAATCGCACCACCCAGGGTAAATATTTTTATAGAGTTTCCGGGTTCTAATGCAGACGTACTTGTAAAATCGACGCTAACCATAATGGAGCGAGCCATCAATGGTGTGCAGGGTATGCAATACATGATGTCAGATGCGACGAGCGCAAGTGAAGCAACCATTCAAATTGTATTTGAACCGGGAATTGATCCCACCATTGCAGCAGCGCGTGTAAAAACGCGAGTGGATCAGGTTTGGGCAAATTTACCACTATTAGTACAACGTGAGGGAGTTATCATTACGCCGGTGCAGCCCAGTATGCTCATGTACATCAATTTTTTTAGTATGGACAAAAATTACGACCAGAAGTTCCTCTTTAATTATGCTGATAATTTGGTTGTACCGGAATTACAACGAATTAGTGGTGTCGGGCGATCAGAAATCGTTGGTAGCAGGGCATTTGCCATTAGGGTATGGTTAAATCCGGATAGAATGAGGGCCTACAACATTTCTGCCGAGGAGGTACTAAAAGCCATTGATGAACAAAGCGTGCTCGGACGACCTGGTCGTGTAGGATTAAGTTCAGGTAAAGTAGCCCAATCGCTTGAATATGTCCTTACCTACCAGGGTTGGTTTAATAAGCCTGAACAATACAATGACATCATCATCAAGGCAAATCCGGATGGTGAAATTTTAAAGTTGAAAGACATCGCGAAAGTTGATGTGGGTAGTGAATTTGTTGACATTTACACCAACAAAGATGGTTATGCGTGCGCCTCTTTGATTTTGAAACAAAATCCGGGAAGCAATTCCAATAAAATTATCGCCAACGTAAAGGAGAAATTAGAAGAACTCAAAAAGAATTTTCCACCAGGTGTCGATTATGAAATCAACTACGACGTTTCAAGTTTTGTAACTGCATCGATTGATCAGGTATTGCATACTCTTTTGGAGGCATTTATACTTGTTTCATTGGTAGTCTTTCTTTTTCTAGGCGACTGGCGATCTACACTTATTCCTACCCTGGCTGTACCCGTTTCCCTTATTGGGGCATTCGTTTTTATGCAATTTTTCGGTATCGGAATCAACCTCGTAACGCTTTTTGCGATGGTACTGGCAATAGGTGTTGTAGTAGATGACGCAATTGTTGTGGTAGAGGCAGTTCACCTAAAGATGGCAGAAGAAAATTTATCACCTTTCCATGCCGTAAAAAAAGTAATGAACGAAATCAGCGGAGCAATCATTGCCATTACTTTGATTATGACTGCTGTTTTTGTTCCAGTTGCTTTTTTGACTGGACCCGTAGGCGTGCTTTACAGACAATTTGCTATTACGATGGCCTCTGCTATCGTACTCTCAGGACTAGTAGCCCTTACACTGACTCCAGTATTAAGTGCAATGATTTTAAAAAACACGCATGGTCATGAGCGAAAAAAGACTCTTGTCAATCGGTTTATTGACTGGTTTAATAAAAAATTTGAATGGATTTTGGGTAAATACGTAAGGGTTTTGACATTAATCGTAAACCGTAGAGTGGTAACTTTTGGTGTGCTGATCGCCTTCGCATTGGGTGTATTAGGTTTGAACACGATACTACCTGCGGGTTTCATTCCCGGTGAAGATCAGGGTCAAATTTATGCAATCATTCAAACTCCACCCGGTACAACCCTGGAACGCACAAATAGTGTTTCATTAGAATTGCAAAAAATCGCCAAAGAAACGGAAGGTGTCAAATCTGTAACGGCAATGGCAGGCTATGAGATTTTGACGGAAGGCCGAGGCTCCAACGCCGGTACATGTTTGATAAATCTGAAAGATTGGTCAGAGAGAAGGCAATCGGTGAAAGAAATCATGGAGGAATTAGAGAAGAAAACCAGCAATATTGGTGCTACAATTGAATTTTTTGAACCTCCTGCTGTGCCGGGTTACGGTGCATCTTCGGGTTTTGCAGTTCGATTATTGGATAAAGGAAGCGAGGTAAATTACCAAAAGTTTGATGAGGTCAATAGAGATTTCCTTGAGGCTCTGAAAAAACGAAAAGAATTGACCGGATTATTTAGCTTTTATTCGGCAAAATATCCGCAATACGAGTTAATAGTAAACAATGTACTTGCCATGCAAAAGGGGGTAACGGTGGGAGATGCCATGGAAAACCTAAATATCATGATTGGAAGTACATATGAGCAGGGTTTTGTCCGTTTCAACAATTATTACAAAGTTTATACACAGGCTGACCCCGCATTCAGAAAAGATCCCACAGATATTTTGAACATGTTCATTAAAAATGACAAAGGCGAAATGGTGCCATATTCATCTTTTATGACCATTAAGAAAACACAGGGGCCAAATGAGATATCCCGGTATAATTTGTACACATCCGCTTTGATAAATGGTGTGCCAGCTCCGGGCTACACTTCCAATGATGCAATCAAGGCGATCAGGGAAACAGCTGCTCAAAATTTACCTAAAGGATATGACATAGCATGGGAAGGGTTATCTTTCGATGAAGCGCGCCGTGGCAATGAAGCGATAATTATTTTTTTAGTTGTTGTCTTTTTCGTCTATTTGGTGTTAGCCGCACAATATGAGAGCTTTATTTTACCCTTTGCGGTAATTCTTTCATTGCCTCCCGGAATATTTGGCTCATTCCTGCTTCTCAAAGCTTTGGGATTAAGCAACGACGTTTTTGCTCAAATTGGTTTAATCATGCTTACCGGACTTTTAGGCAAAAATGCGGTCTTGATAGTGGAATTTGCCATTCAAAAACAACAAGAGGGCATGTCAATACTGGAAGCTGC
>CANHEE010000040.1 GCA_947459655.1 Lewinellaceae bacterium | reverse complement strand
CCCACTTTTTTATTGTTTAACCAATCTTCTTTGGAGTTCCTCCAGTGATACATCTTTGGTCTCAGGCATCATTTTCCAGGCGAAAAACAACTGAAAAACCATCATTATTGCAAAGAAAGCAAAGATGGGCCCTCCACCATATTTAGCTGCAAAAAACGGGAACAAGTTGGCAAGAATAGCTGCAAACACCCAGTGCGTCAGCGAACCGAACGCCATTCCCGATGCCCTGACGGCATTTGGGAAAATTTCCGAAATGAATACCCATATAATCGCACCCTGGCCGATAGCGTGTGAGGCTATGAAAGCAAAAATGAACAATGGTACAGGTCCGTAACTTTCAGTAAAAAAAGAAAAAGCAATCAGTCCGAGTGAAGCTATGTAACCGACAGATCCGATAATCAGAAGTGTTCTCCTTCCGAAGCGGTCAATCAGTAGCCATCCCCCTATGGTAAACATCATATTAACTACCCCTATTCCTGCAGTAGATAGCAGCGCACTGTCTTTTCCAAGTCCGGTCATCTCGAATATCCTTGGTGCAAAGTAAATCACAGCATTGATGCCTGAGGCCTGATTAAAAAAGGCCACCAGGAAGGCCAGTAAAATAGGTTTTCGATACTTTTTGGAGAAAAAGCTATCTGTTGTCTTCGTGTATTCTGACGTTACGGATTGTTTGATTTCTGCTACCGCAGCATCAGTATCGGTGTTTGATAGTTCCAGAACTTTCCTTGCAGCTGTCTCATCACCCTTTTTCAGTAACAACCATCGAGGAGTCTCCGGTGTGAAAAGCATCAGCAAGGAAAATAGCAAAGCCGGAACAGCCACTACTCCGAGCATCCAGCGCCAATCGTTGTCACCTGAACCCTGTAGGAGGTAATTTGAGACATAGGCAATGAGAATGCCAAGTACAATATTGGCTTGAAAAGCAATGCCCATTTGACCACGGTGCTTGGCAGGAGCAATTTCTGAAATGTAAACCGGCGCAACAACCGAGGAGGCTCCAATGCTCAGCCCTCCGATAAATCGAGCAACCATGAATGTATTCACATCAGGTGCAACTGCTGAGCCCAGTGCAGATACAAAAAACAACAGCCCGATGACAAATAGTGTCTTTTTCCGCCCAAAGTGGTCTGCTGGAACCCCTCCGAACGCTGCTCCAAAGATGGTACCGTATAGTGCCATCGCAACAGCGAGCCCATGTTGCCAGTTGTCAAGAGACCATAGTTTTTGAATAACCTGCTCCGCTCCTGATATCACAGCAGTATCCAGACCAAAAAGCAGTCCTCCAAGTCCTACCGTCACCGACCATAAAATAAGTTTACCATTCATGTTTTTTTTTTATTGATGTTTCGTTTGTTTACTGGTCTTCATCCTCATCCATCATATCGCTAAGCATGCCCGAAAGCATGTCCTGAAATGAAAATTTGTTGTCTATCAACTCTTTTGACAAGAGTTCAAATTCTGTCATCCCGAAGAGTGCTAGTTCCATAAATGCGTAGATGTCATTTTCCCCGCAGTTAACAGCATTGCTGACCAGTCTTTTTAGTCCGGGAATGGACTCCAGGCTCATTTCATAGGAATTGGAGGGGGAATCCAACAACAGATCTATGGTATTGCCGTCGGAAAAAAATGCCTTCATGGCTCCATAGTGGTCCCTATCGTTTTTCTTTGGTTTTTCCGGATTCGGGAAATGTTTTAAAAACAGTTTTTTGATGGCTTTGCCCAAAAGCAGCAAAGCAACCTGATAGGGTCCCTCCTGTTCGCCTTCGTAAACCAGTTCTATTTTACCGGTTATAGCAGGTATGATTCCCCAAAAGTCAGTGATTCGCGCAGAAGTTTTTAACTCTCCGTTGATGAGCATTCGTCTTTCTGCGGCACTGACCAGGTTTTCGTATGCGGAAATACTGAGGCGGGCCGAAACGCCACTGTTTTCATCAACAAATTCGCTCTCTCTTGCTTCAAATGCTATCTCTTCGATCAACAATTGCAGCATTTCCGGAACATAAACAGCACTTTTTTGTGCATCGCTTACCCTGGCTTCCTGTTGGGTAATGGCCATTGAAATTTCCGTACTCTCCGGATAGTGGGTTAGAATCTGACTTTCAATTCTGTCTTTCAGCGGAGTTATGATACTTCCTCGATTGGTGTAATCTTCCGGATTTGCTGTAAAGATAAACTGTATGTCCATAGGCAGCCGTACTTTGAATCCACGAATCTGAATATCACCCTCCTGAAGAGCATTGAATAGCGATACCTGTATGCGCGGTTGCAAATCAGGCAGCTCATTGATAATGAAAATACAGCGATTTGCTCTCGGAAGCAGTCCAAAATGCAGTACGCGCTCGTCGGCATATGGCAATTTAAGTGCGGCCGCTTTAATAGGGTCAATATCGCCTATGAGGTCGGCTACACTTACATCCGGCGTTGCCAGTTTTTCGACAAATCGATCACTTCGGTGTAGCCATTCGATTGGTGTGTCATCTCCCATCTCTGCCACGAGGTCTCTTGCAAAACGTGAAAGCGGCAAAAGTGGGTCGTCGTTGATTTCAGAACCCTGAACAACCGGAATGAACTCATCAAGTAATTCGATTGTCTTTCGGGCAATTCTGGTTTTCGCCTGTCCCCTCAACCCAAGCAGCAGGAAATTGTGTCTGGATAAAATGGCTCGCTCTATATCCGGCAAAACCGTTTCATCAAATCCAATTATATCATTAAACCGTTTTTCGCCATTTCTAAGTTTTTTTATAAGGTTTTCACGCAATTCATCCTTAATTGATTTGGGTGTGTAGCCACTTCGCTTCAATTCCCCGAGAGTCTTTATCTTTACCATAAAATCTGAACAGAGTTAACCATGAAAGGTTCTGTCAGGCGAAAGTAGTATTTTTTTTCCTCCCCACAATTTCAATCAGAAATTATTTCACCCAGCCAATTGTGAACAGTCCATCCCTTCAAGTACAGGACTATTTTTTCTATGAAAATTAATAAAAAATATTTTTTCTCTTCTGCGATCTTTTATACCTTTGCACCGCGTTTGCAAGAACGTTGATACGGACTTCGTAGCTCAGTCGGTTAGAGCGTCGGATTGTGGTTCCGAAGGTCGTGGGTTCGAGACCCATCGTAGTCCCAGAAATTTTACTCGCCTGCCTTTCCCCGGAAACGACAGGCGTTTTTCGTTTCTCAGAGGGTCTATCCTGGTCTTTAATTTCGGCAATTGCAACCCTTGGGCGGTCAGAAATGACTAAGCCTTAGACAATATTTTCTCAAAATGGATGACATTCATAGGTGTATGCGAAAATTTTCGGCTTTTTTGGTCGCAATAACTATTTTCGGAATGATTTCAAGTGCCCAACATAGTATCAACTGCAATGGTGCAGATCTGTATGGTGCTTCAGGCGCTATGAGCTACACCGTCGGTCAAACGGATTACACCTTTATTCAGTCAGCCACCGGCAAGGCTGGACATGGAGTGCAACAACCTATCGAAATTTTCAGTAATGATGCTAAAATAACGCTTTCTTGCCTTTTGTATCCCAATCCTGCTGCAATAGAAATAAAATTTCAATCCGACGATCCTGCCTATGCAATTTTCGACTATAGTTTATATGATGTACAAGGCAGATTGCTGATGCAGGAATCAGGGATAAATATGGACAAACCAATCCCGCTTGAAAAACTGACTACCGGAACTTATGTGATGTATGTCACTAATTCAAGAAAAGATGAGCTAACCTGTAAATTCATAAAAATTACCCCATGATGCGCTTACTAAAGACCTTTATTTTCAGTGTTTTTATACTTGGCCAGATGATGGCACAGTCCCCTCAGAAAATGAGTTTTCAGTCGGTTTTTCGGCAATCAGATGGAAAACTTGCCGTGGATCGCATAATCGGTATAAAAATGAGCGTCTTACAGGGATCTACAACCGGTCAGATTGTATTTGCAGAAGCTCACAAGACGAAGACAAATGCAAATGGACTTGCAAGTTTGGAAATTGGTTCCGGAAAAGTTATTACTGGAAGTTTTTCTGCCATTCAATGGTCAACTGGTCCATTCTTTCTGCAAACGGAAGCTGATCTTGATGGAGGAAACAACTATACTCTCTCCGGGATCCACCAGCTGCTGAGCGTACCATACGCACTTTATGCGGAAAATGGGGACAAGGTAATTTCTCTCACCGGCTCGGGTTCAACTACAGTTAGCGGCTCCTATCCTAATTTTGTCATCAGTAGCACTGACAACAACACGATATATACTGGAGGAGCTGGGATATCCATCGTGGGGACAGAGATTAGAAATGCTTCGCCCGATAAAATCGTTACCTTAAAGGGAACAGGAACTACATCAGTTAGTGGCACTTACCCTGACTTCACCATCAACAGTACAGGAGGTACAGTCAGTTATTCAGCCGGCAACGGAATAGCAATTACTGGAACTGAAATCAGCAATACTTCACCGGATAAAATTGTTACGATCAGAGGAACGGGAACTACCTCAGTTAGCGGCACCTACCCTGAATTCACCATCAATAGTACCGGAGGTGCCATCAACTACTCAGCAGGGACAGGAATATCTATTGCAGGAACTGAAATCAGCAATGCTGCACCCGATAAAATTGTGGATTTAAAAGGTGTCGGAGCGACAACCGTCAGTGGTACATATCCCAATTTCACCATTAGCAGCACTGACAACAATACAATCTATAATGCAGGATCAGGTATTTCTATTGTGGGCAACACTATCAGTAACATAGCGCCGGACAAATCGGTAAATATTTCCGCAGGTCAGGGAATATCTATTAGTGGCGCTTACCCTGATGTTACTGTTTCGACCACCGGAAATGTTCCCAAACATTATGTTGGTGAATTGTTTGGAGGAGGGATAGTATACTATGTCTATGATAATGGGGAACATGGATTAATCGCCTCCTTGACAGATTTGTCACCCTCCAACAGGTGGTATACAGGTAATTCGACGACTTTCGCTACGAGCTATTATGATGGACTTAAAAATTCCAATCTGATTACCTCTGTTCAAGGCAACTTTGTTACTTATGCTGCAAGAACCTGCAGGAATTACGCAGGAGGTGGGTTTTCGGATTGGTATCTGCCTACGGTATGGGAAATGAATATTATTTTTCAGAATGCATACATGATTTCCTATAAGCTACTAAATGATGGCAATACTGCAACTTCTCCCCTTCAGGAAACATCTTCCTATTGGACTTCTACAGAATTTGACAACAGTCTGGCGTATATCTTTTACATGGCGACAGGAACACCGTATCTGGATACCAAAGACAAAGGATATTACATCAGGGCTGTGCGACGATTTTAATTATTTACCCCAGTGAGGTTACAACAAATCAAGTGGATTTGTTTCGAGGGTTATCTTGGAATTACTGAGAAGTCTTTCGAATGCAGGAACATATTTGGGCAATTCATATTCAAAGTAATACTTCATGGTCTGGATCTTTCCGGAATAAAATTGTTGCTCTGATACAGCATCAACGAGGGTTATTTTTTCCTGTGCTATTATTGCCTGTTTGAGCCAGATCCATCCGATCACGATCTGACTAAATCCTTCAAGGTATATTGTCGCATCTGCAAGATAAACTTCGGGCCGTTCATTTATGGCAAGGTCAGTAAGGTGTTTGGTAATCTGCTGGAGTTTTTGAACAGCAACAGTCAATTTTTTGCTGTAAAGAGAGATGCCTTCTATTTTTAAAGCAGCATCCAAATCCTTCCCTATTTCAACGTAAAGCGCTGATAAAGCGGCGCCCTGTTTCATCAAAATTTTCCTTCCAAGTAAATCAATGCCGTGTATGGTAGTTGTACCCTCATAAATGGAGTTGATAGGAATTTCTCGAAAGTACTGTTCAATAGGAAAATCATTGCAATAACCCGCACCACCTAAAACCTGCATCGCATTTTTAACGGAAATGATACCCATTTCGGAGGGATAGCATTTGCACACCGGAGTGAGCAGCTCAAGTAACAAGTGTGCATTTTCTTTTTCGAATCCCTCACCATGCGCAGCGATATCAGCCCAGTAACTTGCCTGCAAAAGCAAAGCGATACTTCCTTCAAGAATAGATTTTTGCAACAATAGCATCCGTTTAACATCGGCATGTTCTATGATCAGTACTTGTGGCGTTGTAATGTCTTTATTGGAGGGATGTCTGCCCTGAGGTCGTTCAAACGCATATTTCAATGACGCATAGTAAGCAGCCGAAATATTGCCTGCAGCCAGTAAACCGGTACCGATGCGCGCTTCATTCATCATCTGAAACATATAGGTCAGTCCCTGATTTTCCTCACCTACCAGATAGCCCTCGCATATCCCCGATTCACCAAACATCAGGTGGGCAGCAGTGTAATTTTTCTGCCCCATCTTTCCATAGATACCGGCTGTCTTAACATCGTTAAAACTGCCATCAAGTTTGTATTTTGGAACGACAAAAAGTGAAATTCCCTTTGTGCCGGATGGTGCACCTTTGATTCTTGCCAAAGTGAGGTGAATGATGTTGTCTGCACAGTTGTGGTCACCTCCTGAGATGTAGATTTTCTGTCCGCTGATGTGAAAGGTGCCTTGCTTTTCAGTGCGGGTGGCCGAAGTACTGAGATCACTTAGCGAACTGCCCGCCTGTGGCTCAGTTAAGGCCATTGTACCCTGCCATTCCCCTGCAATCATTCGCGGAACAAAAGCACTTTTCAGCTCATCACTACCAAAATTCAGTATGAGATTGGCTGAGCCTGAGGTCAGGAAAGGATAGGCAGAATTGCAGGAGCCGGCATAAAAGATTAGTCTGCCGGCACTTGACAAAACCTCGGGCATTTGTCCACCCCCATTTTCAAAGCTTGCACCAGAGCAAATCCAGCCACCCTCAGCAATAGATTTAATCAGGTGCTTCAATTGTGGGTGAACGTGGGTCACACCATTTACATGTGTCACCTTAAACTGATCAAAAGCCTTGTTGAAGGGATAAATATTAGAGGATGTAATCTGTATGGCGGCTTCGATCGCCATATCCATGGCATCTTTATCGTAATCCCGGAAAAATGGGAACCTGTTAAGGTCGCCGGCATTCAGAACTTCATGTAAAATGAACCGAATATTTCTGGAAGAGATAAAGGAATACACGTTAGCCTTTTTTAATGGAAAAAGTATAGGTTTCCATGATCATATTGGCGAGCAGTTTTCTACAAGCAGTATCTACCTTTTCACTGGCTTCAGCTTCATTCCCTGCCTCAAGGGTCATCGTGATATGCTTACCGATGCGCATGTCCATAACTCCCGTAACATCAATATTTTTCATGTTTTTGGTAACGGTTTTCCCCTGCGGATCAAGCAGTTCTTTGTGCGGCATAATGTCAATCTCAGCTGTAAAAGTCATTTTTATAAATTTAAAATTACACAATTATTTGATATCGAAAAAATCATGGCTGGCTCTTTCCGGAAAGAAACTTACCGCATCGGCATTTACACCCAGAAAATAGTACTGGTTAACCTGATTTTCCGGTAGTGATATACTGAAAACGCCATCATTGGCCAATGCGTCATCCTGATTTCCATTGTCTTTCATTTCGACGCTTTTAAATGGCATATGCGCCTTAGGTCTGTAATAACATATTACTCTGTGACCATTTGTCATCTTGCAGGTAATGTATGCCCGCCCTGATTTTTTTACAGCGGTGTTGCTATTCAGATCCGGTCCCTCATGCTGTAATAACGGGTGCGACTGCAGGTAGTTCGTTCGGGCCTTCATCAACTCTGTTATTCCTATGGTCTTAGACTTTCCTGCGTCAGCACTGAAATCTGTGTTTTGTTTGAATGCATCGTAGGAATACAGCTTGTTTTTATCTTCCTTTACCCATGGATCTATTAGCATCTTTATTTCTGCGGCCTTGGAATATGCAGACACGTTGATAAAATTCTCCCGAAGCACGGTTTTCATGTGTGCAAAATAAATTTTGCGGTACAAATCATTTTTGAACAACTGTGCAATGAGCGGAAACTGCGCATCTTGTGTATGTGCGAGCGGAGAAAGTTGCTGTAATTTTTCATTGCTCAGCGGATTTGCTTCAATGCCATCTAGACGGAACCCCCCGAAACAAAGATTTAAATCCCAGATGATTGGTTGCCAGATGCCTGAAGTGTCTTTGTACAGATAGTAGTTGTGCGATAACTTGCCAAGATAACTATCCAGATTAACCATACTATTGTTCAAAGCATGCATCCACAAAGTTTGGTCAATATTTAGAATCGTCTCTAATTTCTCCGGCTCTTTGTTCAGTATCCTGATGAATTTCACTAACTCGGTAATTTTATCATCTGACTTCATCTCATAGTAGGTCAGGTAACACTTTGGATCTTCTCCCAAATAAGTAAGGGATGCTTTGTCGTTTGCTGGGCAGTTGGTTCTGCTGTAATTTTGCCAGTCGGGATCACATTTTACCAGTATCCCTTGATCTGATCCGAAATGATGTCTGAGAAAGGCATCTTCGACTGGTTCAATAGAATTGTACAGACCAATCAGTTTGTCGTTGATGTACAATCTTGCAAAATTGGCCTGTGAAGCAGGCATGTATTTTCTGTAAATATCGTATGCCAGCGCTTCTCTGATAAAACTGGGGTCTCTGAAAACATTGCTTAATTTGAAGGTTTCATATCCACCCGGGAGCCGTTGCTTTTTATAGTATTCATTTACCCTGATGTTGAAGGGCAATTTCGCCGATTGCTGCTGACGAACAGCATTGTAGGAACTGTTTCCCTTGTATCTGACCAGTACACTATCGTACTGTACTCCGTCAAACATCATCGAGCCACAAAGGCGATAGCTGTTACCCAATCTTTTCAGGGAGTCCAATTTTTTACCCCAGTTTTTTTCCCTGAAATACAGTTTGATATCCTTGTTGTATTTTAAATCGTAAATCTGCTGGGTAAAAGAGTTATGAACCTGGAAGAGGCAAATCGCTAAAAAGAGTCCACGGAGCACATTCTTCATCTTTTTTTTAATATTTACAGTAATTTTGTCATCCTTTTAGAAGATTTGTTGTTTACGAATGACAAAAATAGACTTACTTTTTATAATACCGATATACTGCAGCTTATTAATTTTGCCACCTTTTTCTTCGATGGCAAAGCAATTAAGGTAATTGTTGGAATGGTGAAACTACATTTCCAAGATGAATTGGACTAATTGGACCATAGTCCACTAAAAACAGATAAAAATGCTGAATGATAAAACCAAAGTTTGGTTTAAAAGGCTAGGCACTGCCGGCTTTTTGTTTTTCCTGATAAAAGGATTAATCTGGCTGGCCGTTTTTGCAGGAGTAGGCAATTACGTATTCGGATAGCACTCATTTTTACTGTACATTTTTACTTAGTGTAAAAAATACCTTATCTTTGCAGCTATCTGATCATCATAATAATAGCTGACCCATGTTTATCATAGCTGACAGTGGTTCCACCAAATGTGACTGGACGAGTGTGTATTCGGATGGTACTACGAGTACTGTTACCACAATGGGACTTAATCCCTTCTTTCATGATTCTGATTTCATGGAGCAGATACTCATTAGGGAATTATTGCCTAAAAGTGACCTTAAGGAGGTGCATGAAGTAATTTTCTATGGTGCAGGTGTGCATGATTCCTTGAGGGCTGCAGTAGTAGAAACCGCGCTGCGAAAAATTTTTCCAGACAATACAAAAATAGTCGTTGAGCATGACCTGCTCGCCGCTGCACGGGCAGCCTGCGGAAAGAATCCAGGAATTGTAGCGATCATAGGCACGGGATCCAATACCTGTCTCTACGATGGATACAAGGTTATAGACAATGTTCCCAACCTCGGTTTTCTTGCAGGTGATGAAGGTAGCGGTTCGCATATTGGGAAAAAACTCATTCAGGCCTATTTCTATCGTGAACTTCCCGATGATATCCTCAGTGATTTTGAAACACAGTACCCTGAAGGAATGACTGCCATAAAAAACACCATTTATGCAGGATCAGGAAATGTTTACCTCGCTTCTTTTACGAGATTTCTCGCAGCACACAAGTCAAATTACCTTGTACAGCAACTGGTTGCGGAAGCATTTGATGAACTGATAGATCGGCACATCCGAAAATACAAAGGCAATAATGAACTTCCTGTCCATTTTGTAGGAAGTGTTGCGCACTATTTTCAGGATATACTTCGGATTTGCCTGATTAAGAGGGGAATGAAAATGGGAAGAGTCATACAGCGACCAATTGATGCATTGGTTGAGTACCATTTGTCACACAAACAATAAAATGTCTTTTGTCAACTTTCTTACGGTGTCAATGCATCAATAAGCTTTTATGCTAAGAATGATAACGTAGGAAACAATTTTCTGATAAGGGAAAGAGCATGAGTACCAGAAAAGAGATTAAACGTATTGCAATATTTACATCCGGAGGTGATGCTCCAGGCATGAATGCAGCCATTAGAGCTGTTGTACGTACTGCTACCTTCAACGACTTTCACGTTTATGGTATTTACCGTGGATACGATGGAATGATCAAAGGTGATATTCATAGAATAGAAAGTAATGATGTAGCCAATATAATGCACAGGGGCGGTACAATGTTGAAAACTGCCCGAAGTAGAGATTTCATGAGTCCCGAGGGTAGAAAGATGGCCTATGAATCCCTAATGGCGAATGACATCGATGCCTGCATTGCAATAGGTGGCAACGGAACGTTTACTGGTGCAAAGTTTTTTTCAGAGGAATTTGAAATACCCTTTGTGGGCATACCCGGGACCATTGATAACGATCTTGTTGGTACAGACTACACCATAGGATTTGATACCTCTGTGAACACTGCCATGCGGGCTGTTGACAAAATAAGAGATACTGCCGATTCGCACAACCGCTTATTCTTTGTGGAGGTAATGGGCAGAAATTCAGGTTATATTGCGCTAAATACGGGTATTGCGGCAGGTTCGAGTGCAGTGCTGGTACCTGAATCTGACGCTTCTGTGGATGATTTGATCCTTATGCTGAGAAAGGGGGCGAAGAGAAACAAACTTTTCAGTATTGTGATTGTGGCTGAAGGTAATAAATTTGGAGGGGCAATCGAAGTGGCTCAGGCAGTAAAGGATAAATTTGATTTTTATGACACGAAAGTTGCCATAATCGGACATTTGCAGAGGGGCGGCTCCCCAACTTGTTTTGATCGGGTACTTGCCAGTAGACTTGGTCATGCAGCAGTAGGCGCGTTGCTTGAAGGCAAAAGGAATGTGATGGTTGGTCAACTAAATAACGAAATAAGCTACATTCCGTTTGATGATGCCATCAACAAACCAAAGGAAATCAACGCCGACCTTCTCGCTCTTGCTGAGATTCTGGCATTATAAATTCCGCAATTCGAGAATATTGATGAGGTATTCCTGACCGAAAAGTGTTTGGCTGATTTGTATCCTTCTCTGAAGCTGAAGTCCCTCTGAAGAGATGTTTGTTAGAAAAGATTGAGCATAAGCGCGGTTGGGTTCACTAAGCAAAATAAGTCCTCCCTTTTTACATAAATTTCTAAATGCATTAGGAAGGTACTTGAACATTCGTTGTTCATATGCAACATCCGCAGCAAGAAGGACGTCTGCGGGTGCAATATTATATGGATTTCGCCAATCCAGTATTTTGAAATTCGGCGGAGTTGCGATATTTCTGTTCCAGTTTGATTTTGCGAACGCTATGGCCTCCGGAAGGTAATCAGATATTGTCACCCGACCTCCCAATTTTCCCGTAACGATAGATGGCAGTCCCAATCCGGCACCTATTTCATGTACCTCAAGTCCATTCCAGTTCAGGTCCAGGGTAGTGATATAATCACTCAGCGCAAGCGCTGATGGCCACAACTCAGCCCAGTAAGGTATCCTTTCATCAATCACATCGGCGTGGTGATCTCCTTTTGCCAAAAGACAGTCAAAGAGTTCATCGATGTTTGTTACTTTTTCAATACTTACCTGAATGCCTCCAATGGTAAATGTATGTATTGATGTCTGGTACATAGCAAAAAAAAGCGGTATCGGATATGAAACCGATACCGCAGTATAGTCATGAAAACTTAGTCATTCTGGAATGCCAGTACAGGCAATTTGATTTGAATACGATCAGAATCCGATAAATTCAATTAATTGTTCTCGTCATCACCCTTGTCAGAACCTTCCGTTGTAGGCTCTTCAAAAGCTGAATCAAAGTCCATTTCAATATCGTCAGTTGATACGGATGGAGTAAATTTCTCGGTATCCAGTACTTCTTCTGCTGGCGCCTCAATTTGTGCTGCTTTGGCTACCACTTCTGTGGTATCAGCCTTTGGCTTAGCTGTTTTGGCTTTAGGCGCTTTTACCGGTTCAGCTGCTGCGACTGGAGTTGCATCTGCCTTGATAGTTTTTGAGGATGCTTTCTCAATTTTGGCAACAGTTTCAGCTACCGGCTCTTCAAATGGCAGTACATGAACGAAAGTCCTGCCACCTTTACCTTTTGTGAAACTGATTTTGCCGAGTATGGATGCGTGCAAAGTGAAATCTTTGCCCAAATAGGTATTTTGACCTGGGTGGAACTGGGTTCCGCGCTGACGAACGATGATGTTACCCGCTTTGGCAGTCTGACCGCCATAAAGTTTGACGCCGAGTCTTTTGCTTATACTGTCACGGCCGTTCTGGGTACTACCTTCACCTTTTTTATGTGCCATTGTATGCTTACTTTAAAGATTGAAATAATGAGGATTAAAAACAGTCTGGTAAAAACTGTTATGCTGAAATAGCATTGATTTTGATTTCAGAAAAATGCTGACGGTGCCCTTTTTTCAAACGGTATCCTTTGCGTCTTTTTTTCTTGAAAACGATTACTTTGTCACCTAAAACCAGTGGCTTTACCATGGTAGCGGTCACTTTCGCTGATTTTAAAACCGGCGTGCCTACTGATACGCTGCCGTTGTTATCCACCAGGTGAACCTGGTCGAATGTCAAACTGCTGCCTTCAGCGGCTTCTAACTGGTGGACGAAGATTGTCTGACCTTCGGCAACTTTAAATTGTTGACCAGCTATTGTTACGATTGCAAACATCTGAAAATGTGTTAATTAATTAAAAAATATTTTTGAGTTGATAAAAATCAGCGCAAAGGTAGGTGTTTTCTTTTGTAAATCAAAAAAATATTTGCAAGGTTATGAAAAATTGCCTCACTTCCTGCACGCACTTTCTTTATTAATCGGCCGAAGACAAAAATGGATACTTGTAGTCAGTCGGTGGTACAAAATTTTCCTTGATGGTTCTTGCCGAAATCCAGCGGAAAAGATTCAAGACTGAGCCTGCTTTATCGTTGGTTCCTGATCCTCTGGCGCCACCAAATGGCTGCTGCCCAACTACTGCACCTGTAGGTTTGTCATTGATATAGAAGTTGCCTGCTGCGTTGCGCAATTTGTACACAGCTGTCTGTAGCGCGTAGCGATCCTGACAAAATACCGCTCCTGTAAGTGCGTAAGGAGATGTGCTATCAACAAGGTCTAACGTTTCCTCCCAGCGATTGGTGTCATATACATATACAGTGAGTACTGGTCCGAAAATTTCTTCGCATATGCTTTTGTATTGTGGATTGGCAGTAACTATTACCGTAGGTTCGATAAAATAACCTTTTGATTTATCATACTTTCCTCCGCAAATGATCTCTGCGTCTGAAGCCGAATGGGCATGGTCTATATAATTTGCAATGGAATCAAATGCCTTCTCATCAATCACTGCATTGATGAAGTTGCCAAAGTCTTCCACATCGCCCATTTTAAAATCTTTCAAGTCATCTATCAGGTGTTTTTTTACATCCTGCCACAGAGATGCAGGAATGTACGCTCTTGATGCTGCTGAGCATTTTTGCCCTTGAAATTCAAATGCGCCTCTTGATAAAGCGACTGCAACTTCCTTGGCATTTGATGATGAATGAGCAACCACAAAATCTTTTCCACCGGTTTCTCCCACCAGTCTTGGATAGGATCTGTACTGGTGGATGTTGTTACCAACGGTTTGCCACAATTGCTGGAAAACGCCTGTGCTTCCTGTAAAATGAAGTCCAGCAAAGTCCCTGTGTTTGAAAATCTCCGCTCCGGCAACCTGTCCGCTGACAAATACCAGATTTATAACACCATCAGGCAAGCCCGCTGCTTTTAAAATTTCCATGATTACTGCCGCTGAATAAGCCTGTGAAACAGCAGGTTTCCATACGACAACATTGCCCAGCATGGCCGGTGCACAACACAAATTTGCTGCAATCGATGTAAAGTTGAAAGGTGTTAGTGCGAAAACAAAACCCTCTAGTGGCCTGTATTCAAGGCGGTTCCAAGTGGCTGCGGGACTGTATGGCTGCTGCGCATATATTTCTGTCATATACTCGACGTTGAATCTGAAAAAATCAGCCAATTCACATACTGCATCGATTTCGGACTGAAACACATTTTTTGACTGACCGAGCATGGTCGCAGCATTCATTTTGGCACGGTATGGTCCGCAAAGGAGGTCTGCCGCTCTAAGGAAAATCGCTGCGCGCTCTTCCCATGGCAGGTTCTCCCACTTTTCTTTTGCTGCCAGTGCCGCTTCTATGGCGGAGGTGACGTGCGTCGAATCTCCCTGGCTATATGTTCCAAGAACCTGAGACAAGTTGTGTGGAGAGCGAATGTTTTTTTTCTGGTCTGTCCAGACATTTTTGCCACCGATAATCATCGGAATGTCAATCGACTGCGACCTCATTTCCCGAAGTTTGGCTTTAAGTTCCTTGCGCTCCACCGAACCCGGAGCGTATGATTTGACAGGCTCGTTTGTAGCCTTAGGTACTGAAAAAATAGCGTTGGACATATGGTTAAATGGCTGTATTTGATTAGGCCGCAAAAGTAACCAATATTTTGGATAGTTGAAAAAGGAAAGAAAAAAACTACGAAAGCAACGTAGGTTCTTTTAGGAGCTCCTAAAAAAACACGATAAGGTAGCCGGTGATTTTCTGTAATCTGTAGTTATTGGTTTACACCAAAACAGGTCGGACAAGTCAACGATCTCACTACAGCACGCCATGGTTCACGCGCGCATTCCTGATTATTTATTGTCGAGCCAAAAGTTATACGTTACCTTCGTAGTCGTGCGCAAATATATTTGCAATTTGAATAAAAAACAAGTTGACATTAAGCATTAACAACAACAAATGCGAGATTATTTACGCACTACAAAATGGTGTAGAAATCCCTCAAAAGTTCTGTGTACTTTTCCGTATAGTTGTGCCGGCCTTCACCAGCCAATATGGTAATGGTTTCCGTCTGCAAATCACTGTTTTCTTTAAATTCAAATTGAAGTAAAAGTCTCTCAGGTGGTTTTCCGTATTTTGAGCTTACTTCAGTACACGCACTGCAGTATAAACCAAATCTCTCTGCTGTATTGGTGATTTTTTTTCCCTCGACAATAGGAAGAATCAGACAGAATCTTCCATCCGGTTTCAAAAGGTGCTGTACTGCGGTGAGCAAATCTTCATGACTAAGCTTCGTGGTATGTCTTGCATGCTGCTGAGGCTCAGTGGCAGAAAGCATACTTGCCGAAAAGAAAGGTGGATTACTTACAATAAGGTCGTATTTAAAGCCTGATGTCAGCGCATGCTCCTGGATACTGGCATGGAAAACAGTCAGCCTCGCTGAGAAAAGTGAGGTATTCATGTTTTCTGAAGCCTGCAGACAGGATTCCGGGTCTATATCCACTGCATGAACGACCAGTTCTCTATTCCGTTGAGCGAGCATCATGGCAATTACTCCGGTACCTGTTCCAATGTCAAGAGCAGTTGTTGAACCATTAACATTTGCCCAGGCACCTAATAAAACTCCATCCGTACCGACTTTCATTGCGCAGCGGTCCTGGATTACACTAAATTGCTTGAAATGGAAAATTCCGGATTTATTTTTCGGCCTTTCGGATTTCATAATTGATTGATCAGACTACTATGACACGGAATGAAACGTTCTATAAAATGTTGATTTATGCAAATATCGCTCTAAATTTCAATTTGCTTTGATACATTCCCAACTATGTGACACGAAGATCTTATTTTAGCCGCACAATAGGACATATGATAAAAATTCAATTAAAGGCACACCGTGATGAAGCGGTCAGGAGATTTCACCCGTGGATATTTTCAGGCGCCATCCACAGAGTTGATGGTCAGCCGGAAGATGGTGACATCGTCGAAGTATTTGACAAAAGCGGTGAATGGATTGCTACCGGGCATTATCAGCAATCAAGCATCTGCGTACGCATCATCTCTTTTGATTACCAACCGATAGACCAGGAATTTTGGATACGTAAAATTGAAAATGCGTATAAGTACCGGACTAAGATTGGCATCGCAGAAGCAAAGAATACAAATTGCTACCGATTGGTGCATGCAGAAGGAGATGGCTTACCGGGATTGATAATTGATGTATATGGGAAAACGGCCGTTATGCAGTGCCATAGCATAGGTATGTATTATGCGAGGATTGAAATAGCCAAAGCAATTGAATGCGTGTTTGGAGGAAAAATCACTGCTGTCTACGACAAAAGCAAGGAGGCTCTGCCCAAAGATTTTGCGAATAAGGTTGAAAATGCATACTTGATTGGAAAAAAAACGAAGTCAGAGGTAGTGGAAAACGGTGTCAAATTCCAAATCGACTGGGAAAGTGGCCAAAAAACCGGTTTTTTTCTTGACCAACGCGACAACCGCAGACTACTTGGCGAATATGCAAAGAACAGAACCGTACTGAATACATTTTGCTACACAGGCGGTTTTTCGATGTATGCATTAAAACACGGCGCAAAACTGGTTGAATCAGTAGACGTATCGGCAAAGGCAATTGAACTGGTCAATGCAAATGCCGTTCTGAATGGAAAATTTGAGGATATGCATACCGCTCATGCTGAAGATGTGATGGAGTTTTTAAAGCAGAGCGAAAAAGCGTACGATATTCTGGTTGTTGATCCACCTGCCTTTGCAAAAAGCCTGGAAAAGCGTCACAACGCTGTTCAGGGTTACAAACGATTGAATGCGCTTGCGTTGGGTCGTGTAGCTCCAGGTGGTTTGCTGTTTACCTTTTCCTGCTCTCAGGTAGTAGATAGACAGCTGTTTTACGACACTATTGTGGCTGCGGCAATTGAGGCAGGAAGGCAAGTTCGGGTAATGCACCACCTTACACAGCCGGCTGATCATCCGGTCAACCTTTTTCATCCAGAGGGAAGTTATCTTAAGGGACTGGTGTTATATGTTGAATAATTTGAAAAATTTGAAATTATTGTTTAACTCAGTTCATTTAGGTGTAGATAAATTTGCCCATTGATCAATTTGCAGTAAGTTTGTATAAAAATTAAGTAAATGAAAGAAGATTTAAGGAATAACATCGAAACGATGGCGTTTGGCGTTTGCGCATTTCTCGGAGAGAAAATGGGCGTTGCGGCTTCGAGGGTTCGGATGTATTTTATTTATGTGGGCTTCCTAACTTTTGGTTCTCCCGCAATACTGTATTTTGTTATTGCATTCTGGCTGAATGTAAAGAGATACATTCAGCAAAGTGCAAAAAGCGTCCGCTGGAGTTAGATTCCTCGTTCAATGATTTCTTGTATAAGTAAGCAAAAAGCCAGTTCGCTTTTAGAGGAATTGTTATCAGTACAAGAGTTAAATCGCTGCGCGTTTGCGCCTTTCCCTGAGAGTGATGATTTTAAAGGAGAGTAGAAAATCTTGAGGAATTATTGTGGCTAGTATTTGTTTGAAAAAACCCTTATTTTCTCAAAAATTCGCTGAATGAAACGCTTGTCCTCGGTAATTATTTGTGCCTCACCTGTGAGTTGTCGAGCCGGAGGAATTTGCTTTTGGTAGTTGGTTACCAACGTGTCGCTCCCAAATTCCAGCTGAACTGAATAAGAGTTTTCATTGGGAATATGAGAAATCCGCACTACGTTTGCCTCTAAGGTTCCAAATTCCTGGTATGGATAGCTTTCAAGCATAATAATAACTCTCTGGCCTTCCTTTACTTTGCCGGCGCCCTGAACAGGCATTTTTACTTCTCCCGAAATTTTGTGGTTTTTCTGATTTTCGTCGGGAACAATGACCAGTAACTCCTCCCCTGCTTTGATTTCCTGTTCTGCTGTCCACTTTCTGTTGGCGAAGGTTACCTTACCACTCACCGGAGAAAGAATAAGGTGCTTTTGTTTCCAATCTTCGAGGTCGGTAAGTAAACCGGAAGCCAGTTCTTCTATCTTTGCTCTTTCTTCGGACTTGTCAATTATTTCAATAGGACGTGGTTCGTTCAATCGTGATTTAACTCTTACAATAGCGCCCTCTTTCAGACTTTTTTCCCTTTCCAGTGCTGCGATTTCTGTTTTAATGTCTGCGATTCTGTTATTGGCCACCTCCAGATCATTTCGGTTTAAATTTCCTCGGGCATAGAGTGATCGCTGTTTGGCCGCGAATTGTTCAGCCTGCGGGAGATTGTCGTTTTTGAGGTCTCTGATACGAGTTTCTATCTTAATGACATCTTTTTGTAGACTTTGCAGCTGATTTGCAGATGAAACAGTGCCTCTCTTTTGGACGCTGCCCGGAACAGATGATTTGTATTTGTCGATGGTTGTTTGCAGCGCTTCATATTGGGATTGCAACTCTCCAAGTCTAATTTTTTTTCCGCTCGAAATCCTTATACAACCTTCATCCGCAGACTGCTTCAACAGTATACAGCAGTCTTCCACCTGCCGGATATCATCGTAATTTGCAGCGCTTTCAAGAATTGCTAGCACAGAACCAATTTTGACGTGACTATTGTCTGAAACGAATATTTGTGAGATGGTGCCACCTGAAGCGGTAAGCACGGGGACAGGAGGATGGGCAGAACTGATGATTACCGGCGCAGTAATGACGTCGGGATATTTGATGAGATAACTTAGCCAGACCATCATTGCTACAACAAAGACAATTAGAATCGTGCCCCATCGAACCATCCAGCCCGGTGGTGTACCTAAAATTTCCTGAACCTCTTCACTCCGAAGTTCAATCAATTCATGATCTTCCATGTCGATGATGTATCAATAATTAATCCAAAAAAATCTAGCCCGCTTAATACTTATTTGTTTCCGCTGCCTTCTTGATCAAGCTCGTTGCTCCACGAATTATTTAAACCATTTACATCTGCCATTCGATGGCTGGGGTCTATCTTAACCGATTCCACCCTTTTCAATTTGCCGGGAATAATTAGTTCGTAGGTAGGGTCTGTCCATTGCCAGTCTTTGTCTGCAACATGGTAACCGGCATCATTTCTTTCCTGTTTTTTCTCGCCGCGCATGATATCCAGTGGAATGTACCAAATGTCCTTACTCCCATCTGTATATGTTATTTCTATGTCGAGTGGCATTGGCATCTTTCCTATTCTCTCCAAGACGATCTTGGTTTCTTTTCGACTCTCCTTTTCTACTTCTTTGATACTGTAATCAATGGTATTGGTTGTGTTTACCATGTACTCCTTGTACCAGTCCAGTTCCAGCCCCGACACTTTCTCCAAGACTCTGATGAAATCATTGGCATTTGGATGTCTGAATTTCCATTCGTCGTAATAACGCAGTATTCCGCTATCAAAACTTGCTTTTCCAACGACGTATTCAAGCTGCTGCAGGAATACAGAACCATTGACGTAAGAGGCAACCGAGTATGCAGCATTGGTCTGGTAATGATCTGCATGAGTACTGATTGGTTCGGCTTTTCCGCTTTTCTGGAAATTGATGTAGTTGTTGTAGGTACCCTCCATAAAGAAATCAACAGGTTTTTGTCCGGGCAGCAAATCCATTTTCTTGAGTTCGTTTTCAATTCGTTCGGAGGCAAAAGTTGTAAAACCTTCATCCATCCAAGGGTACAGACTCTCGTTGGTACCCAACATCCCCTGATACCAGGAATGCATTAGTTCATGAATTGCAACACCAACGAGACTGTTGATGTTTCTTTCGCCGGTGATCAGTGTAGCCATTGGGTATTCCATTCCGCCATCTCCACCCTGGATGAAAGAGTATTGCGGGTATGGGTATCTGCCGTAATATTTGTTAGCAAGTTCAAATACTTTTAACATTATGACTGGAAATTTCTCCCAGGCATCTTTGGTTTTTTGACTCTCGATATAAAAAAAGTGAACCATAAGTTTGTCGTCGAATTTCACTTTTTCATGCTTGTAATCTGTATCGGCCGCCCAAACAAAATCGTGAACATTTTTTGCGATAAAATGCCATTTGGTCCTTTCTTTTTCTGGTTTTCTCATGGCAATATTATCATCTTGATATCCGTAGCCAATGTTATTGGGATCTTGAAGAATACCTGTTGCTGCAATGGTGTAACGGGAATGCATGTCTATTTCAACGTCAAAATCACTCCATATTCCGTAGAATTCACGACCAACATAGGGGTTTGAATGCCAACCTTGATCATCGTATTCACTCATTTTCGGATACCATTGCGCCATGGAGTAATCAATACCCTCTTTGTTGTTGCGACCATTCCTTCTGATTTGTAATGGAACCTGTCCTTCAAATTTGCACGTAAAAGTACAGGTGCTGTTTGGCAATATCGGGGTTGCCGGTGTTACCTCCAGTATGGTTCCTTCTTCCTTGCTTGTGCATTTTTTTCCATCCTGTCTGAGTTCGTAAACGTGTAGGTACCCTATTTCGTCCTTCTTCAATGCAGCGATTCTTGATCCTACCCTCTGATCGGGGTCCTTGATGGTTCTTGAACGAACGTCCATACTGCTGCCAGGTTGGAATGCATTGTTATATAAATGGTAGAATACCCTGTAAAGGGTGTCTGGTGAATTGTTGTAGTATTTCAATGTCTGCTCACCCTCATATCTGTGCTTTTCCTGGTTGAATACTACAGACATTTTGTATTCTCCTTTTTGTTGAAAACGATGATTTTGCGCCGTTGAAAGGAAGGCCGTAGCTAAGAATAAAATGAAAAGAAATGGTCTCATATTTATTTGAAAATCTGATTTTATTTTAATGCTGTAGGATATAAAATGTCTGCAAATCAACCTATTTTTTCAGACAAACTCAATTATAGATTGGGTATATTTTTCGGAATTTTTTTACTGGCTGAATAGTGTTGGCCATAGTGTCGTGAAATGTCTACTATACTTAGCAATGTAAAACCGCTGCCATTTGCGTGAAAAAAAAGGATGTAAAAAGCCGGTTCCATTTTCGGGAACCGGCTTTCTTATTGTTGCATATTGACTTTCATGGTCGGAGCAAGTTGTTCGTTTCGTATGGCAACCTGTCTTACAACATTTTCGGCGATATGGACGAAAATGTCACTGGTTATGGCATCATCCTGCAAAACCATTGGTTTGCCAGCATCCCCTGCCTCACGGATACCCTGCACCAGGGGAACCTGACCAAGCAGCACGGTATTGGCCTGCAGAGCAAGCTTTTTGCCACCACCTTCTCCGAAAATATGGTATTTGTTTTCCGGAAGCTCTTTCGGTGTAAACCAGGACATGTTTTCCACTACTCCGAGGATCGGTACATTTACCTGCGGGAGCTGAAACATGTTCATTGCTTTGATTGCATCTATTAATGCCACTTCCTGGGGTGTAGTGACCATGATCACTCCTGTAAGAGGAACACTTTGTACCAGTGTCAGTTGTATGTCGCCGGTTCCAGGAGGCAGGTCGATGATGAGGTAGTCAAGTGGTGACCAAAGTGTTTCATTCAGGAACTGTTTAATGATGCCGGCAAGCCTTGGTCCACGTAAAACAACCGCCTGTTCTGCCTCAACGATGTTTCCGATACTGATCAGTTCAATTCCCAGCGCTTCTATTGGACATATTTTTGGTTGTCCGTATACCTCTTTTATCAAGGGTTTCTTATCCTGCACCCCAAACATTGTGGGTATGGAGGGCCCGTACAAATCTGCGTCCATTAGCCCGACCCGTGCACCCAATTTCGCAAGACCGAGCGCAAGATTGCTCGAGACTGTTGATTTGCCGACACCCCCTTTTCCAGATGCGACCGCAATGATGTTCGTCACCTGTGGAAGGACCTTTTCTTCATGACTTTTTTCAGGATTGGATGCGGTTGTGTGGACATTAACATCAGCATCCGCATAGATATTTTGAATGTTTTGTACACAAGCAAAAACAAGTTCCTGTTTATGAGGCATGTTCAATGATGGCAGATTAAGCTTAAAATTAATGCTTTTGCCCTCTATTTCCATATCCTGCACCATATTAACTGCAATAAT